>NZ_JAUBUI010000097.1:0-20079 GCF_036705385.1 Microcoleus sp. B3-A4
CATTTTACGGAGCGAACAACGGGCAAGTAGGTTATTGGGACTATATCAGCAAATTTTGCAGCACAAGGAGATAGCGACTGATGATAGTCCCGAACAAATGGAACTACGATTAACTGGATTGGTGGTTAAGCAGTCTGGCAAACTTAAAGTTTATAACCGGATTTATCAATCGGTTTTCAACCTAGATTGGGTGGAAAAACAATTAGCGAATCTCCGCCCTTATAGCGAAAGTTTTAAAGCTTGGATAGAGTCTGATTGCCAAGATGAATCGCGATTGTTGCGGGGTCAAGCCTTGCACGATGCTCACAATTGGGCAGCAGATAAAAGTTTGAGCGATTTGGATTATCAGTTTTTAAATGCCAGTCGGGAATTACAACAACGGCAAGTTGAACGAGAGTTAGAAGCACAGAGACAAGCGAATAAAATTTTGACTCAAGCGAATCAGACGCTAATTAAAGCAGAGCAATTAGCCACCTATAAAGTCACTCAAGCCCAGAATTTAGCAAATGTCATCCAGGAAACGGCTTTTTCTAATGAATCATTTCGTTCAGGACAGACATTCCAAGCACTGTTGGAAGCATTAAAGGCAGGGCAAGCATTCAAACAACTAGATTCTTCAGCCGAGACGACACAACATATTAGAGGACGAGTGATAGCTGCGCTGCAACAAGCAGCGTCCGCAGTAAAAGAGCGCAATAGTTTGGAAGGGCATAGCAATTCTGTCAGAAGCGTCGCCTTTAGTCCAGATGGAAAAACTTTGGCTTCTGCAAGCAGTGACCACACCATCAAACTGTGGAACGTGGAAACCCAAAAACCCATCGCTACCCTCACCGGACATAGCAATTTGGTCTATAGCGTCGTCTTTAGTCCAGATGGCTTGACTTTGGCTTCTGGAAGCGAGGATAACACCATCAAACTGTGGAACGTGGAAACACAAAAATCCATGGGTACGCTTACCGGACATAGCAATTCGGTTTATAGCGTCGCCTTTAGTCCAGATGGAAAGACATTGGCTTCTGCAAGCAGTGACAACACCATCACACTGTGGAACCTCGAAAGCCAAAAACCCATCGCTACCCTCACCGAGCATCGCACTCCCGTCAATAGTGTCGCCTTTAGTCCAGATGGCTTGACTTTGGCTTCTGCAAGTGACAATACCATCACACTGTGGAACCTCGAAAGCCAAAAACCGATCGCTACCCTCACCGAGCATCTCACTCCGGTCAGAAGCGTCGCCTTTAGTCCAGATGGCAAGACATTGGCTTCTGCAAGTAACGACAACACCATCAAACTGTGGAACCTCGAAAGCCAAAAACCCATCGCTACCCTCACCGAGCATAGCAGTTCGGTTTATAGCGTCGCCTTTAGTCCAGATGGCAAGACATTGGCTTCTGCAAGCTTTGACAACACCATCAAACTGTGGAACCTCGAAAGCCAAAAACCGATAACTACCCTGACCGGGCATAGCAATCCGGTCTATAGCGTCGCTTTTAGTCCAGATGGAAAGATATTGGCTTCTGCAAGCTTTGACAACACCATCAAACTATGGAACCTCGAAAGCCAAAAATCCATCGCTACCCTCACCGGGCATAGCAATCCGGTCTTGAGCGTCGTCTTTAGTCCAGATGGCTTGACTTTGGCTTCTGCAAGCAGTAACCACACCATCAAACTGTGGAACCTCGAAAGCCAAAAATCCATCGCTACCCTCACCGGGCATAGCAATTCGATCTTGAGCGTCGCCTTTAGTCCAGATGGAAAAACTTTGGCTTCTGCAAGCAGTGACCACACCCTCAAACTATGGAACCTCGAAAGCCAAAAACCCATCGCTACCTTCACCGGGCATAGCAAGCCGGTCTTGAGCGTCGCCTTTAGTCCAGATGGCTTGACTTTGGCTTCTGCAAGCAGCGACAAGACCATCAAACTGTGGAACGTGGAAACCCAAAAACCCATCGCTACCCTCACCGGGCACAGCGATTCGGTGTGGAGCATCGCCTTTAGTCCAGATGGCTTGACTTTGGCTTCTGCAAGCAGCGACAAGACCATCAAACTTTGGAACCTCGAAAGCCAAAAACCCATCGCTACCCTCAGCGGGCATAGCAATCCGGTCTATAGCGTTGTTTTTAGTCCCGATGGGTTGACTTTGGCTTCTGCAAGCAGTGACTACACCATCAAACTGTGGCACCTCGAAAGCCAAAAACCCATTGCTACCCTCACCGGGCATAGCAATTCGGTCTTGAGTGTCGCCTTTAGTCCCGATGGGTTGACTTTGGCTTCTGCAATCAGTGACAACACCATCAAACTGTGGCACCTCGAAAGCCAAAAACCCATTGCTACCCTCACCGGGCATAGGCATCCGGTCTATAGCGTCGCCTTTAGTCCCGATGGCAAAACTTTGGCTTCCGCTAGCGGTGACAAAACCATCAAACTGTGGGTTTGGGATTTCGATAAACTAATGGCATTAGGTTGCAATTGGATCGGCGATTATCTCAGAACCAATCCGAAAGCAACAGAAGAGGATAAACAGATGTGTGCTGATTACCTCAACCAACCGTCAATTAAATAGGATTTAGGCAAAAACAGCCAACCCGCCAGATGTTCGCACTACATTTTTTTACCACAACTTCCAGTTTTTCCGTCGTCCATTCCTCGCTCGCATCAGTCACAACCCTAATATTTCGCTGCGGCGAATCTTCCTCCACAACCGGCACCAGCATCGGATTATTAAATCTTGCTATTTAATTTTCACTTTTGTAGTTAATCGAGGTTTGGGGAGTTCAAAAGGCGGTAGGTGCTAACTCTGAGGGATATTACACTGATGTCCCTTTGAATATAAAGTGTAAAGCTCCTGGAGTGCTGACATTTGTTCTCTCAATCTAGATATCTCTACATCCCAGGGAGGGAGTAGTTTCTCCAGGTGGCGCACCTCACTAAACCACAGTCGTAACTCGGGTTTGAGAGTTGCATAGAGCGTTTCGGGGCACGACAGTAATATTGCTGTTATTATCTCTGCTACGAATGGCTGTTGCGACCACTTCCCTACAACAGACATTGCATCCCTGTCATCGCTTGACAAGCATTGGTGAACAATATCAAACAGTGAATTTAACTGAATAGCTGCCCATAATTTCTCAAGTGTCTCTGCCGTCTCTGACGAGGTATGCACCATAGTTGTGAATTCAACAGGCCAATGGTGCAGGATGGTACTGACAACTGAAGCAATTGAATCAGGTTGCTCTTTTCTCACAATGTCTGGGAGTATTTCTGCAAAGTAAGTAGCAATACTACGCCACTGATGTAAATCACAAGCAACATGAAAGAAGGTTTCTGGCAACCTTTCACTCTTCTGCAATAAAATATAACCTCGACATTGATTAGTGACGGGATCGACAGGTTCAAATGCTTGCCATAACAAAGGCAGAGAAACCCAGTGAGGTGGATATTTGAAACGGGCAACATCCAGCAGAAGAACGAGATCCCGCTGTGGATGATAACCACCAATGGGTGAAAAGTGACCATCACCGGTTTGTCCCAACACCTTTCGGCTGTAGGAAACAACTAGATGAATATCACCTGACGCCCTAGTCACCTCCTCAACTGCTTGCCGAAAGTTTTCCAAGCTGCTTTGGTGGTAACGGTTAGGTTTTACAACAGCACCGTTGCAACGTGCGATACAGACAAACTCATCAAAGGTGATACCGTTTTCTTTAATGACTGAAAGAGGTAAGCAACAGTCTAAAAATTCCTCTCCATACCATCTCCACACCCCTTTCCAAATGCGACCCGGATCGATGGATAAGGCATTAAGAACAACAACTAAACTACCCAATCCACAAAAAGCGGGTTCTGCTTGAGTGTGAAACTGTTCCGCTAGAGCAAAATACCCTTCCATACCTCCCAAGGCCAACGCTTCTCGAAATATTTGCTTTCCCTCTACGGAGGAAAAGGCAATAGCCGAATCGGGGAGTGAACGACGATAAAACCCTTGAGCAGACATTGAGTGTTTTAACCCTGATTGCTTATGGTGCTAATAAATATTATGCAATATCGTCACATTGATAATGATGAATGCACTTATTTACTATTTTTTTCAAGTATAGCAATAAAACGCTGCGAAGATTTGACTTTCTGGGTGCAAATTAAAAAAACGTGACCATTTGCGAGGGACGGCTAGACATAAAGCTGATGAAAAAAATCGGAAATTTGCCACAGATTGAGCGGTATGCAGCTCGGCTTAATCTCACATTTTGGACCCTTCTCACTAACAGGCTTTCCGGCCTGTTCCACAATAAAATTCACTCTTTGTGGAACAGGCCGGAAAGCCTGTTCATAAAAAGCTTCTTGAAAATGGTGCAACATTTCAGATAAATCAAGCTTTTCTGAATATCCTCAATCACGCAATCGATGTTTTAGAAGAGTCGGCTCAACAGTTGTAAGAGTTGCCATCAATCAAATTTCAACCGATGATTTGGATTGGCACTGAGGGATCGATGCTCAGGGGATTTATATTGAGGTGGCTGATAACGACACGGGAATTAGTAAATATCTCACAGCGCCCCTTTCTGCTCCCTTGTTAGTTTGCAGAACTAGCAATTGTGTTAAAATTACTCTCTGATCTCGGATAATTGTAGAGTCGCAAAAAGGAGAGTTAAAGTTGTTTAGCAACTTGGTAAAGGTACTATATTTCGGATATAACTTCCGCTGTTGCACAGTTAATTGATAGTATTTACCGTTGGGTGGGGGCGGGTTTTTGAGATTGTTAGTTAGAGTGATAAAATGTTTTGAACCGCCCCTACAATAACTGCACAAAATTTGTCAACTGAGTTCGGGAATGAGCCTAGAATTGACTTCGCTGCTAATTTTGTACTCGCACTGCTGTTGCAGCGGACACTCGCCGCAGCGGGGGTTTCTTGCGGTGCAAACTGCCGCCCCGAAGTCCAGCAGTCCTAAATTCCACAACCCGACTTGCTGTTTGGGAGCGACTCGTTCTGCGGCTTCCCAAAGTTCGGGCGATCGCGATTTTACCTTACCGCCGTCAATCCCAAAAAAACGCTGCAAAATCCGAGCAACATTCGTATCGAGCACCGCTTTTGGCTGTCCGAAAGCATTAGCGCAAACCGATCGCGCAATGTACTTCCCAACTCCGGGAAGTTCCAGCAACTGAGCTTCCGTGCGGGGAACATTTCCCTGATAATTTTCTAAGATAACCAGCACCGATTCCCGCAGCTTTTGCGCCCGAAAAAAAAGACCCAAAGGCTGCAACAAACTAGCAACTTCCGCAGCAGGCGCGGCCGCTAAATCCGAGAGAGTCGGATATCGATCGACAAATTCTTGATAAATCGGAGCCACTGTAGCGGCAGTAGTCTTTTGCAGCAACAACTCCGCCACCAAAATCGCGTAGGGGTCGCAGGTACGCCGCCAAGGAAAATCACGGAAATTCTGCCGGGCCCAAGCTTTCAGCCGGCGTTGAAACCACCGGATTTTAGCAGCTTCTAAATGCTTTGAGCCAGGCTCAATATCGGAAGAAAAAACAACGGTATTTAAGGCAGGCATTTGATTGGTACTTTTGATAACTTGCCAAGTTTATATCTCTATATTAGCAGATTTAAATAATTTGTAAAACTATCTTTTTATGCTCTCCTTCTTCTCTTCCTCTGCGTACTCTGCGTACTCTGCGGTTAATCAAAAAAATCTTATTAACTACCCGCTAGACCCCGAAACCTAGAAACAACCTTGATTTCAAATATTTGAAAAATGTAAAATTTTGTATATTAAAGAACACAAGTGCCAGAGAATAGACGATAGTTTATGTTCAAGAGATTTCAAACGTCCGCGAAAATAAAATTTAATTAGGTAAAAAAATGGTAGTAGCAGCACCAGTTCAGTCCGGCAGTCAGTCGATTTTTAAAACTCGCTACGACAACTTTATCGGCGGCAAGTGGGTGCCACCAGTGAAAGGGAAATACTCGGAAAACCTTTCTCCAATAACAGGAAAATCAATTTGTCAAGTCCCCCGATCGAGCGCCGAAGATGTAGAATTGGCACTGGATGCCGCCCACGCTGCGAAAGACAAGTGGGGTAAGACTTCCCCAGCCGATAGGGCGCGGGTTTTAAACAAAATAGCCGATCGAATCGAAGAAAACCTCGATCGCCTCGCCATCGCCGAAACCTGGGAAAACGGTAAACCAATTCGCGAAACCCGCCTCGCAGACATACCGCTGGCGATCGACCATTTCCGCTACTTCGCAAGCTGCATCCGAACTCAAGAAGGGTCGATCGGCGAACTCGACGAAACCACCGTCGCCTACCACTTCCACGAACCCCTAGGCGTCATCGGACAAATCATCCCCTGGAACTTCCCGATATTAATGGCCGCCTGGAAACTCGCCCCAGCCCTCGCCGCCGGAAACTGCGTCGTCCTCAAACCAGCAGGTCCCACCCCCGCCTCAATCTTGGTACTGATGGAAATCATCGCCGACTTAGTACCAGACGGCGCAATCAACGTCATAAACGGGCCAGGCGCCGAAATCGGCAAAACCCTCGCCACCAGCCCCCGGATTGCCAAAGTCGCCTTCACGGGCGAAACCACCACCGGCAGGCTAATCATGCAATACGCCTCCCAAAACGTCATCCCCGTCACCCTCGAACTAGGCGGCAAATCCCCCAACATATTCTTTGAAGATATCTGCGCCCAAGATGATGAATTCCTCGACAAAGCAGTCGAAGGATTAGTCATGTTTGCGTTCAATCAAGGCGAAGTGTGCACCTGTCCCTCCCGCGCCTTAATTCAGGAGTCAATCTACGATCGATTCATGGAAAGGGCGATCGAACGCATCCGCCAAATCAAACAAGACAACCCATTAGATCCGACAACCGCCCTCGGCGCCCAAGTCTCCATCAACCAGATGGAAAAAATCGCCGAATACGTCAAAATCGGTCACGCCGAAGGCGCAGAATGCCTGATTGGTGGCGAAAGAAACATCTTACCCGGCGACTTGCAAGACGGGTATTATTTCCAGCCAACAGTCTTCAAAGGAAACAACAAAATGCGAATTTTCCAAGAAGAAATCTTCGGCCCAGTATTAGCAGTCACCACCTTCAAAGACGAAGCCGAAGCATTAGAAATTGCCAACGATACTCTCTACGGTTTAGGTGCAGGAGTTTGGACTCGCGACATCAACACCGCCTACCGCATGGGTCGCGCCGTTCAAGCCGGTCGCGTGTGGACAAACTGCTATCACCTCTATCCTGCCCACGCAGCATTCGGCGGCTACAAATCATCTGGAATCGGGCGCGAAAATCACAAAATGATGTTAGATCACTACCAGCAAACTAAGAATTTGTTAATCAGCTACAGCCCCAAAGCATTAGGTTTCTTCTAAGTCATATCAAATCCCGTACAACTGGAATTGATATAATTCATCTGCGTTAATCTGTGTTTATCTGCCCTCATCTGCGGTTAAAAAAAGAGAATTTTGTAACCGCAGATGACAAGGGATTGACGCGGATTCACGCAGATGTCGAGCTTCCATCTTCCATCTCCCATCTTTCTTATTATAAAATGGAAACTATCGCAAAAGTCACCGCAACAGAAGCCGCTTTAAAATTAATTAACCATCTCAAAACTCAACACGGAGAATTGATGTTTCACCAATCCGGCGGCTGCTGCGACGGTAGTTCCCCCATGTGCTTTCCCGATGGCGAATTGATAATCGGTGATGGTGACGTATTGCTAGGCGAAATAGGCGGTTGTCCCTTTTATATTGCAGCGCAGCAATACAAATATTGGCAGCACACGCAGTTAATTATAGACGTGGCATCGGGGCCCGGAGGCAGCGATTTTTCCCTGGAAGGGCCGGATGGTGAGCGTTTTATTACTCGTTCTCGCTTGTTTGTTAAGGCTGATTAACTCTGTTGGCGTTGCATAAGAGAGGGATGATATGGAGAAAAAGCAGCATGAAATCCCCAGAATGCAAATCCAATAGGCACCAGACAGTGCGTAAAGTTTTGTAACTTGGATATATTATTATCTTGGATACAATCTAGAGCCTTCTATTTCAGAAGTTGAAAAAACAGATGAACGCTATAATTATTGGTTGTGGCTATGTTGGAAGTGCCGTTGCCCAGCATTGGCGGAACCTGGGTCACGTAATTACTGCAACGACGACAACGCAAGACCGGATTGGGGAATTACAGAAAGTTGCCAACCAGGCGATCGTCCTGAAGCGCTGCGATGAAGAGACATTACAGACGATCCTGCAAAATCAAGAAGTGGTCTTCCTGAGTCTCGCTCCTACAGCAAACCACCAAGTAGATTCCGATATGTACGAGGAGACATACCTGCATACGGCCAACAACCTTGTTCTGACCTTGAAGCATTTTCCCAACATAAAACAACTTATATATACCAGTAGTGGTGCGGTGTATGGCAATAGTAATGGAGCCTGGGTGAGTGAACTTTCACCTGTGGCACCAGCTAACAGACATGGAGAGATTTTACATGAGACAGAGCAAGTTTTGCTGTCAGCATCCAGCCAAGACTTGAAAGTATGTATCTTTCGCCTTGGAGCCATTTATGGACCCGATCGCGAGTTCAAGAAACGGTTAAGTAAGGTTGCAGGCACAACTCGCCCAGGCACAGGCAATCACTTCACGAACTGGATTCATCTCGACGACATTGTATCAGCAAGTGAGTTTGCGCTCGCTCGTCAATTACAAGGAGTTTATAACCTAGTGAATGATGTTCCAATTACTGCTCGTGAGTTGTTTAAACAAGTGTGCGATCGCTACGAGTTACCTGAAGTAGAATGGGATGGGTCAGAGGCCCCACAGCGATCGAATAATCGACGCATATCGAATCAGAAGCTCAAAGCAGAAGGATACCAGATCATTCATCCAGAAGTGGAAATTTGAGCCTGTTAAATGGCGAATACATCAGGCTTTTGTTCCGGTTGTTCGTAGATTAAAGTACAGCTTCGCTGTGTATCATTGGTATCTGGGGTCCAACTCATGGAGGCATAATAGGGAGTGTTGAATCGATCGCTAGAAAGAACAACCTCTATTCCATCTGGAAATTGGATTTGTAGAAAATCGCCTTGTATTTCACTGGGTTGAGGAGGAACTGGCAGTTGAGCCATCTCATCTAATGAAACATACGTCCCGCCTGTCGTTTGAGCAGGAAGTTTGAGGCCGTTTACTCGATCGATCCTACAGTGAGTTTGTTCAGACCACCAAGGTTCCGCTGCCTCTTCCTTAATCTCTCTAAACAATGAAAACAGGTAAGGCTGAGAGATATTGGCGGCGTCTTTGTAGTACATCACCACCACACTTGTTCTTTTTCCTGATGCCAGGAGGTAAGGCTCAAAATAGAATCTTGAACCCGTTCGATCGTGCCCAACCATTGTGTCAGAAGAATGGGGATTAAAAAGCAGATAAGCCTCTGGATCGACTGGATGGATAATCAGCGGATTACCCAAGCTCAAAACCCATTGTTTCTGCGTTACTGTTTCTGTCATCCGACTCCTGAAGTCGAGGGAATGGGTGACAGTTTGTCGATCGTCAGAAGGAATGAAACTCCGTACAGAATCCAGAATATCGAGAACCTGCCCTGCGGCATCATATCTAACCAATAGCCCTTGCCAACGTCCGCAGTGATCGGCAATGAAAGTTTCCCACTGCTGTTGAGCAGTTAAAGGTACTTTGGCGGTGATGGACACTCTGTTCTCTGACATAGGCGTATCCCTGTTTTCCCTATAGATTGTTGTCAATAATTTAGTTTGGCGGATTTAACCTGCTCATTTATCCTACTCAAGACTGAGCCAGGATTATTTGCAACTGAGACTGCTATCATCCACTTCGACGCCTGTTTAACTGCAACTGACAAACCCTGATGATCTGGCGCCCATAATACCGATCCTACTGTCGGACGAAACCATTTGTGCTTCTCTTGATGTAAGATTGCCGCTCGGTTCTCAAATACTATTGTAATTAAGGAAAATCTAATTGTGGCGATCGCCCAATTGCGGATTTAGTTTATGTTGATAGCGACAGGTTTCAAGCTGTCGCTAAAATCAGTATCTAAGCTGATGCAAGATTAATGTTTAATTGATGACTTCAAAATTCACGCACTCAAAACTTAAGACTACTTTAAGCTTGAGTATTTTTAATGAGAGCCACTTCAATTTTGTCACCAGCCTTTTGGCTCACTTGTGCGCGCAAACCTGGCCCAAAAAAAGTAGCTATTTTGTCTTGCTTTTCTTCCCAGACTTCGATCGGCATTAGCGGCGAATAAAACTCTAGAATTAACCCATAAGCACCATCAACATCAACTTCCCGCAACCCTTGCAGGAGGGGCCGTTCCTCGTCTGTTGGGGCCAGGCCCAGGCGCTCCAAAGCATCATCTAAGTGCGCTTGTTGGCCGTAGCGAAATCGAGTGACATCTTTGCGGACTTGGTTTTGAGTATCTGTGGCCTGACTTTCTCGCAGCAGGAGAACTTCAGCAGAGGTAGGTTCGGTGAAATCCACTGGTTCGAGTTCGGCCGCTTTCAAGGCCAAACCTCCCAGCAACAGCGGAATTCCATAAAAAAAACCGGCTAGGTTCAGGGTAGGTCTGTCTGTGAAGTAGGCTCCGAAACCGACTGCTGCTATAATACCGCCAACAACTAAGGCTAGGTTTGCTAAAGAAATTTTGCGTAACATATTAGTGAGGTAAGTAGTCGGACAGAAATAATATACTTTAATTATTATCTGTCAAAAAGTCTTGAATAAATTTAGTTTTTTTGCCAAAAGACCTGCAAAAACTGCTAGCATCTATGAGCGCGGGAGCGGTGTGCATCCACAGTCTTGTCTCTAGGTTCAGAAGCTTATCCTGCCGGACTCGCCCGGGCACGCCATCGGTAAATATCCGTGTTAATTGCGCGGCGTTGGTTCCAGAAGGCAATCGAGATCGGCAGTATCATCAAAGTATACAGAGTGGCGATCGCGATCGACACTCTTGCCCTTTCAACCATTTTTCGGACATGATTAAAGACGAAGACAAACAAACTGCTGGAGCAAACAAGGCGGTTTTGGAGCAGATTAACTCGCTCAAACGCGAAGATGAAAGGCTTTATAATATCTTAGCGATCGATGTCTGGGCCCTAGCCAAGACGATGGATGAATATCAACCGGGATTTTGGGCTGCTTTTATGAAAAACCGGGAGAAAGCCCTGAAGCGATTTTTAGCGGGAATGATGAAAAATAAACCTGCAGATACCAAACGTCCGCCTTTTTTACGCTAAAATATGGCTGGAGTTTGGCTGAGGTTTTGATGTACAATCAAACTATAACACAGACTCAAAAACCCTGAGCAGGTTCATCACTTCTCATATAAAAATAGTGAAGGATTTGCCCAAAAAGGTATGTCGGTGAATTAAGAATCTCCGTCTGTTCGCAGGGGGGAATGTCAAATATTTTTGTTAATAGTAGCAAAGGCAAAAAACCATGGATGCACAAACAATCAAAGAGCGCGTAGCAGAGATAGAGGTCAAGCGGGAATCCCTCGTGCGGCTGTTAGATCGATCGGATTTGGGAGCCCTGAGAATAGATGTAAGTCAGGCGATCGAAGAAATTGACGATCTCTTAGAAGAATTTAAGCGTACTTTTAACAGTTAAGTAGTCATTAGTCAGTAGTCATTAGTCAGTAGTCGGCTAACCGGCCGCGCATTTAATTTACACATAGCAATCCTTTTGTCAGTTATAAACGTGGTTTGGGTTTCTAGTCGGGACGGGCGAGAAGCCCATCCCACAACTGGGAGGAACGGGCTAGAAGCCCATCCCACAAATCCTGCAAGGATTGCTATAGTTGTGTTTACTAAAAATATTGTGCGGTAGTCCCAGAACCCGCTCTCAAAGTGAAAATTAAATGTCTTACAGCTTAATAGCTAACAAGAACGGACAACTGCTAACTGCAAATTTGACTGCTGACTACTGACTAATTCATCACCATATCCATCAAAATTTGCTGAGAGCTCACTTCCGGGCAATTAGCAGGTGGCCGTCGCTGAGAGTAGTGCCCCCCAGACTGCAAATCCCAAGCTTGGCGGTTGTCAGCCAGCATTACACCCAAAATTTCTTGCAATTCCTTGGCAATTGTCGGGTCTTCCACTTGAACTATGGCCTCAACCCGTCTTGTGAGATTGCGCTGCATCCAATCAGCAGAACCAATATACACCTCTTCGTCGCCACCGTTGAAAAAATAAAACATCCGAGAATGCTCTAAAAAGCGGCCGATAATACTGATAACTCGGATATTTTCGCTAACACCTTCAACGCCGGGACGCAAACAGCAAATCCCCCGAATAATCAAATCAATTTTAACTCCCGCTTGCGAAGCTTCATACAAAGCAACAATGATTTGAGGGTCAACTAAAGCGTTCATTTTAGCGACAATGCGGCCGCAGCTACCGGTGCTGCCTTCGGCCTGCAAGCGACAGAATTCGGCTTCGCGGCGGATTAAAGCTAAAAATCGATCGCGCATATTGACAGGTGCCACCAATAATTTGCGATAAGATAGCTGCCGCGAATAACCAGTCAAATAATTAAACAAATCCGCCAAATCCGATCCCAAATCCTCGCGACAACTCAACAAACCCACATCGGTATACAGTCCGGCTGTTTTGGGATTGTAATTGCCGGTGCCGATGTGGACGTAGCGGCGGATGTAGCTGTCCTCGCGACGCACTACCATCACAATCTTGGTGTGAGTTTTGAGTCCCACCAAACCGTAAACTACGTGGACTCCAGCTTGTTCTAACTTGCGAGCCCAATTAATATTATTTTCTTCGTCAAACCTAGCTTTGAGCTCTACTAAAACGGCTACCTGCTTGCCGTTTTCCGCTGCTTGAATTAAGGCGCTGACGATCGGCGAATCTCCAGAAGTGCGGTATAAAGTCATCTTAATCGCTAACACGGAGCGATCGTTCGCCGCCTCAGTAATAAACCGCTGTACCGTCGCCGCAAACGAGTGATAGGGATGGTGCAGCATCAAATCCCCCTGCCGGATGGTCGTGAAAATATCCTCACCATCTTCAGCATCCAACCTCGATTTGTCTAAAATCCTTGCCGATTCCGAGTTCCGCAAGCGCGGCGGCACAACCGGAGTCCAAGGCGGGTCTTTCAGTTCCGGCACCGGCAACCCCACAAAAGACATCAAATCCTTGAGGCCTAGCAGCCCCTCTACGACGTAAACATCTTGCTCACCGAGATCCAGCTCCTCCATCAGCATATCTCGCAGCGCAGGCGGCATAATCGCTTGAATTTCCATCCGCACCGCAGAACCTCCAAACCGGCGCTTGCGGAGCTCCTGTTCTATTGCCAGCAGCAAATCCTCTGCCTCATCTTCCTCCACCGTCAAATCGGAATTGCGAGTAATGCGGAACGGGTGATATTCCTCAACGTCCATCCCCGGAAACAAAGCTTCTAAATTGTGGGCAATCACCTGTTCTAGGGGCACGCCAGTCCAAACAGGTGATTTGCCCCTCTGCTGCCACTGCAAATCCCCCGGTAGTGGCAAAAACCTCGGCAAAACCTGCGGTACTTTGACGCGGGCAAATAATTCTTCGCGCGTGTCGGGGTCTCTGACTACTACTGCTAAATTGAGGCTGAGATTGGAAAGGTAGGGGAAGGGGTGGCTGGGGTCAACTGCTAGGGGAGTGAGTACAGGAAATACTTGTTCTTTGAAGTAGCGGTGCAAGTAATTGCGCTGTTCTTGATTGAGGTCAATGTAGTCGAGAATGTAGATTTCGCTTGCTGCTAGTTTCGGCCGCAGGGTCTGCTCAAAATACGAGTGCTGCTGAGTAACCATCGGCAAAAGCCGCTTGTTAATGGCATCTAGCTGTTGTTGGGGCGTGCTGCCGTCGGAGGTCAATTTGCTGACTTTTGCGTGTACTTGTTGTTTGAGAGCGCCCACGCGCACCATAAAATATTCGTCTAGGTTGGAGCTAAAAATAGCTAGAAATTTAAGTCTTTCTAGGAGGGGCGTGCGGGGGTCGAGGGCTTCGTGGAGCACGCGGTTGTTGAATTCTAGCCAGCTTTGTTCTCGGTTGAAGTAATATTGAGGATCGCTGAGGTTGATTTCAGTGTAGGTTTTGGCGGGGGTCTTTTTTGGCTTGGGCATGGTTTGAGGGAGTCTTGGGGAGGCTCGGTTGATCGCATCTGTGAATTAGTATCGCAGGTTAAACTATTTGTTCGCATCTGCTTTTAGTCGATCGCTCAAACATTGAATTGAGGCAAAACTTTCAACTATTTTTCGAGGATTACCACGAAATCCTCAATCATCACATCAAAAGTTCGAGCCAGCTTGTGGACTGCTGCAAAGTCAACCATTGCCATCCCCTGAGAACGGGCATAATTGCTAATGGTACTGTAGCCCACGCCCGATCGCTCCGCAACTTCCTTGAGCGTCCATCCCTTCTCGGCAGCCAACTCTCGAACCCGCAATCTGACTAAGCCTTTGCTCATATTCACTATTTACAAAATTTTGGATTTAGTATAATATATCAAAAAGCGATCGCCCCCGGTCGGCAAACTAAAGACGATCGCCAGTTAAAATTAATCCCGACAGATTATTTCTGTCGATCGCACTTAGCAGAGATAGATTTAGCTACCACCACCAGATGCAACTACAATGATATCAGAAAATCAGTTAAGATCGTCAACGATCGGCGCATCAAGAATTATTCACAAATCGTCGATCGTCAATCCGCGATCGAGATTTGTCACCGAAGAAACAGTGGCACTCCTGTTCAACATCTCACCCGAACAGATATACCGGATCGAATGCTGCCACAACGTGGTGTACGTTCATGCCAAAGGCCTCAGTCGATTTGTCAGCTACGCCGATTTCCCCCCAATCCTAGAAGTAAAACCGCCATGTGCTCAAGATTTTGTCGCATGGTACAAACGCTGGAAACGGACACAAGCACCAGAATTTTGGACTAAATTCTATACGTACAACTTCAAAACGGCTGTTTCAGTGGACAGCTTGCTTGAGTGGGGTAAATTAGTAGCTACAGTGAAATCGGTAATTTCTGCCTCAGCGCTGCAACAGCTACGAGATGTTTACGCTCAAGAAAAAACATTGATGGAAAATTTTTAAATCAGTCGGGGCGAGTAAACCGGCGATTGTTTGCCACCAGCAAGATAAATGTAAGGTGCGCCGAAGCGCACCCTACGAAATAGAGATTCTACTCAAAACTCTTCTTTACCTTCCAATACCCAGATATTGGAAACCAGCCGCTTCTAAAGCCTTCTTGTCTAAGAAATTGCGGCCATCAATCATCACCGGATGATTCATCAACTTCGCCATTTTATCGTAATCTAAATTACGAAACTGTTCCCAGTCAGTGACCAACACCAAAGCGTCGCAACCATCAGCCAGTCTTTCCGGATCGGTTTCTACCAAAACTCCGGACAAACCGTGACGCATCCCAGTTTGAGAAACAATCGGATCGTAAGCTTTAACTTTCGCTCCCAACCGATTCAAACTCTCGATTAAATTCAGCGCGGGAGCATCCCGCAAATCGTCAGTATCCGGCTTGAAAGTTAAACCCAAAAGTCCGACAGTTTTACCTTTGAGAATCTTCAAAACTTGCTGCAACTTTTCAATAGCAATGAACCGCTGGCGTTCGTTTACTTCTACTGCCGCTTTCAGCAAATGCGCCTCGTAACCGTAATCCTCAGCAGTGTGAACTAAAGCCGAGACATCTTTCGGGAAACAAGAACCGCCCCAACCAATGCCAGCTTGCAGAAACTTGCCACCAATCCGCGAATCTAAACCAATACCTTTCGCTATTTGGGTAATATCTGCACCGACGCGATCGCAAATATTAGCCACTTCATTAATAAAGCTAATCTTCGTAGCCAAAAAAGCATTGGCTGCGTACTTAATCATCTCCGCTGAACTGATATCAGTCATCACCACAGGAACCTCCGGCAAAGACGGATTTTCTGCAAACTTGCGATCTACAATCGGCCGGTATAACTGTAGCATCATATCCATAGCTCGCCGAGAGTTGCTGCCGAGAACAATGCGATCGGGATTAAAAGTATCGAAAACAGCACAGCCCTCCCGCAAAAACTCCGGGTTGCTAACCACATCAAATACCACACCTTTTTTTGCTGCTACTTCCTCACCCGTAGCCACATCATTGGTTTGAGCTTTTTGACGTTCCGCCAAACCGTCGAGCACAATCCTCCGCACCCAGTCCCCGGAACCGATGGGCACCGTAGATTTATTGACAATGACTTTGTAATCGCCGTCGAGGTGAGCTCCAATTCCACGAGCAACCGCTTCCACGTAGCGAGTATCGCTTTCCCCAGTAGGCAAAGGAGGCGTCCCCACGGCAATAAACAAAATATCGCCGTGAGAGACTCCTGCGGCTAAATCCGAAGTAAATTCTAGATTGCCCGACGCAGATGCAGAGGACATTAATTCAGACAGTCCAGGTTCAAAAATAGGCGACTGTCCCGACTTCATTAATTTAACTTTTTCTTCGTTGTTGTCTACGCAAATGACGTGGTGGCCGATGTGGGCTAAGCAAGTGCCAGTGACTAAGCCAACGTATCCTGTACCGATGACGCAAACATGCATACAAATGTCCTCAGAGTTAGTAAATAAATCAGATGGGAATTGGGAATCGGGAATTGGGAATTGGGAATTGGGAATTGGGAATTGGGAATTGGGAATTGGGAATAAGGAAGATTTTTCCCCTCGCCCACTCTCCCAGTCTCTCCCACTCCCCCACTCTCCCCTTCTCCCAGTCTCTACTTTTGGTTTCCCTCGATGCGATCGCGAAAATCCTTTATAGTCAACTCTAAACCTTGATCCAGCGGCACAGTCGGCTCCCAGCCCAACCAATTTTTAGCACGAGTAATATCCGGTTGTCGCTGTTTTGGATCGTCTTCCGGCAGCGGTTTAAAGATAATTTCTGCCCCTGGATTAATCGTGTTTTGAATTTTTTGTGCCAGTTCCAATATAGTGTATTCGCCGGGATTCCCCAAATTCATCGGTCCGATTTGGTCGCTATTCATCAAACGAATAAATCCTTCCACCAAATCAGAAACGTAGCAAAAACTACGTGTTTGGGAACCGTCGCCGTATACTGTCAGCGGTTGATTCCGCAAAGCTTGAGCAATAAAATTGCTCACTACTCTGCCGTCATTTTCCAACATCCGGGGGCCGTAGGTATTGAAGATTCGCACAACTCGAATGTCTACCCCATTTTGACGGTGGTAATCAAAAGATAAGGTTTCAGCTACTCGCTTCCCTTCGTCGTAACACGATCTTATCCCGATACAATTAACGTTGCCGCGATAATCTTCTGTTTGGGGATGAACGTCAGGATCTCCGTACACTTCGGAAGTGGAAGCGAGAAAGAATCTTGCTTTTACCCGTTTGGCCAATCCCAACATATTCATCGTGCCGATGACGTTTGTTTTAATTGTCTTGACAGGGTTGTACTGATAGTGTATGGGGGAAGCGGGACAAGCCAGATGGTAAATCTGATCTACCTCTAACCGAATCGGTTCCGTGATGTCGTGGCGGATCAGCTCAAAGTATGGGTTGTCCAGCCATTTGAGGATATTGCGTTTAGTCCCGGTGTAAAAATTATCCAGGCAGACTACCTCATGTCCTTGGGCCATTAAGCGATCGATTAGGTGGGAACCGAGGAAACCCGCACCGCCTGTGACTAAAATTCTCATTGTGGAAACTGCCGTTCTGTTTAGGGGGTAGGACTGGGGTACAAAAATTCAGTCGCTAGAATGAAACTTTCTAATAGAATAACAAAATTGCGATCGACAATGTAAAGACTTATGCGTCACTTTTATAAAATCTTTAATTAACTTAGCATTGTCAAATACTTTGAACAAAGTGCTAGAATTCGCAAATGTGGGTAGCAATTTTTATTTAAGCTTTAATATTTCCGAAAAAACACTCTTGACATTAGTTCTGTTATTTGTTAGTGGTGATTAGTTATTTGATGACTTCGGTTGGAGGTTGGGCGATGCCCTAGGGGATAACTGCGCTTCACGAGATTATGTGAAAAAACCAGGGTCGATTTATCTGTAAAGCCATATGAGAGAAATTATGTCGATTTCAGGAATAGAATGTCTGCCACTTTCAACTCAGGGTTGCACCCGTTCAATTGGGATTTGTGGAGATTGCAGCCAGAAGTAAATCAGGTTGATTGTCTAGCCTTTAGTTTTACAGTTTCTCAGGAATCGAGCCAAGTTACGCTCGGCTAAAGTGGTCTCGAAGGCGGAATCGGTGCCAGAGTATGATAAAGTTCGCAGTCTTTGTATCATTAAGCGTGCTGCGAGGATAGTAAGTGACTCTGGATTGAAGGGGCACATTCCGGCCTCGCATCTGCATTTACATATTCAAAACATTCTAAAAAATTGGGTAATAATTTCCGAAAAACTGTAGTTTTACTTGAACCGTTGGGATCACCAATAATATAAAGATTCGGCATAATAGTAATATTAATGTTATCGCTGGGGTTGTTGCTTTAGTCTGTAAGGGCGATCGCGCTTCCTGATTTTAGTCGCTTCACCCTACCAATCTGTTGAATATTGGCAAAATTTTAGTTTGAGTTGTTATCGTTGATGTCTAGATTTTGTATTGACAATTCTGAAGGTAGTGGTACAGTTATTTGTAGGTATACACCAATTTTTATTTGATTGTTCTCAAAACTTATATTAGTTACATTAACTTTACTATTTTCAGATAAACGGTCTTGAATAGGTAATTTAGCGGGTGGCTTAGTTTTATATCCAGCATCCTCAAGCCATTCAGCAATATTTCTCCAGTTTTCTATCTTTTCAAGGCCTTTACCAACAAAGGCTTTAACGTATTTATAAATAGTGGCACACAGGTCAGTTTCAACTCCCTTGGGATTCTTTCGCAGCTTTTCGGCGATTTCAGCGGGACTGTAGCCACAAAGCAACCCCCGCAGATGCAGCTTTTCTACGGGGGTGAGAGGCTTTCCCTTAACGGCGGCCAAGTCCGAGTACAGAGTTTTTAAGTCCCAGCGGCTTTCTGCCTCGACGAAGCGATCGTTTGTGGATGCCATAGATGGGTGTCTCTAAATTTCCTGATGAGATTCTAACATAAATCCTGATGTATATCAGTTTATTGCCAGACTCAGCTAGCTTATGATAAGTGAAGGCTAAAGCGCAAAGGGTGCAACTTACAAGTCAATAACTTGGTGGGAGGGCTTTTGAGCTATTACTGACTACAGTTAGCGATCGGACAGGGGAGTAAGGCTGAACTTGGGTAAATTTCTCGCTTTGAGTCTAGTCTCTGGCACAGGTAGTAATTTTTTTAATTTATTTTCTGGGTTTTTGGATAATTTTCTGGATTTGCCCCTGATATATAAGTGGGAGGCTGCAACAGGCCTTGTTGGGAAGGAGTTCGTGTTTGTTAGTGCGCTCGGCGAAAGCTTTGCTATGCAAGACTTTTGCTGGGTGAAAGGCGAAGGTAGGCAATATAGGCAGTAGGGATGAAACAGTACATGGAATCGAGTCATTGGTATGAATTCAATTTTGGTGGTAATTGCCAAATAGATTCATAACCAATCTGAAGCTCGTAAAAAGTTCATTTTTCTACTTTCTTAAAAATTTAGTATAAAGGACTACAGATGGTATTCAGAATTAAGGCAGAAATACTCAGTAAATGTGGGAAGAAAGTCATTTCTCAAGGCTTAATTTTATCTGGTATTTGTCTAACGCTGACAGGTTGTCCAAAACCAGAACCTCCGCCACCAACAACCAAGTATCATTTTTACATCGTTTTGTCACCCATTAATCAAGAGCAAGTTACACAAGCCACAGCATTTTTAACCCAAGCTAAAGGCAAGGTTGATAAAAAACTGGAGTTTAGACTAAAAAACGAGCGCATCTAAAAGTAGCTGCCTTTAAATATGCGGCAAGCTGTTACTCAACAACTCAACAGGGAGAAGATTAAATAGCTAATCTTGAAGATTTTTTGCGTCGAGAAACCCGTTTTTTGACAGTGGGATAGCATGGTGCCTTAGTCCGTAC
>NZ_JAUBUI010000098.1:0-19497 GCF_036705385.1 Microcoleus sp. B3-A4
CACTCATCTTTAACTCGGT
The DNA here is from genome assembly GCF_036705385.1 of Microcoleus sp. B3-A4. Classification (NCBI taxonomy): domain Bacteria; kingdom Bacillati; phylum Cyanobacteriota; class Cyanophyceae; order Oscillatoriales; family Microcoleaceae; genus Microcoleus; species Microcoleus sp. B3-A4. The sequence goes on from NZ_JAUBUI010000098.1 coordinate 20, forward strand.
TTGAATATATCGATCACTCTCGATCACCAGCAAGCGATCGCTTATTCAGCAAGCCCTATTTACAACTAAAACTGAAGGTAAATAAACCGGATCGTGACTTTCTATTTGCCAAAATATAGTAACAAATAAACACGGAAAAGTCGAGAATATTTTTCATCGCCGAGAACGGTAACAGAATTTGCGATCGCCCTGCCCGCGCGCTGCCTTACCCTTAACGATAATTAGAGACTTAGGCAAAGCCTAAATCCCTAATTGAGCTACCGATTTTTTGCCATCACTGAAAGTGATATCGTTTCCGATTGCATCAGAATAATAAAATCGAGTCAACAGTCAACACTCAATCATTCAGTTTTTAGACCGCGAATCAACCGTCAAAAGTCAACCATCATCTCGCTCGTGTAACCGGAATTGATATGAATCCAACCCGTCATTAGTGCGGTAGCTTGCTGAGGGCGTGCCAAGTTCTGTAGCCGACAATACCATCTTGTGGTAAAGCGTTGCTGAGTTGTAATTGTCGCACTGCTACATCTGTCATCGCCCCGAAGAATCCGTCAATCGCACCGAAATAGTATCCATTAATTTTCAAGACATTCTGAACAATTTTAACAGCATTGCCAGAACTACCCTTCATGACGATCGGCATATTCACAGGTGCACCAGAGTATAGTGCTTCCCAAGTGATAGGGCCCACAATCCCATCTTCTTTTAAAAAGACGCGGTGTTGATAGCCTTTGACGGCGTTTTGAACTTGGACGCCGAAAATACCGTCAATCGGCCCGAAATAATATGCCCAATGATATAGAAGCTGTTGTAGTTCCTTGACAGCTTGACCTGTTGAACCCATTTGTAAAGTGGGTTTGTTTACTCCAGTGGTTTCAGCAAATGCAAGACTTGATTGAGCAGTAGTATCGGCGACGAGAGCCATAGTTTCATTGTTCAAGCTTCTTTCTTCGGTGTACATAATGTGGTTCCTCTCAACATTTAAGTTTTGGTCTTTGATATTTCAGGTATAACTGGTGGGATTTGTGGATGCACAGTCACTTTTTGGAGTGTCACTCATGTGAGTGTCACTCGTTTGAGTTACCCGTTGGTTTTTCGTAAGGAATGCAAGTTGTAATATCTTTATGAGGAGTTTCGTTCTCAATACAAACCAAGAGGTAAGCGGCGCGGTGGACACCTACCCAATACAAAAACGCGAGATACGCACCCTACCAACTCATGTTGATTGTTTACTCAGCAAATTCTCGCAATGTTGGAATTAAATACTGTGTCAAAGTAAAGGCATCTACTCCTAATTCCGTCCGTTCTTTGGCAGCCATGATTCCGGCTTGAGCGTGCCACCAAGCTGCTGTTGCAGCAACTGATTGGGGGGGGGATTTGCGGGCGATCGCTGTTGCTAATAGTCCCCCTAACAAGCCTGTGAGAACGTCGCCGCTGCCGCCTCTGGCGAGGGCTGGGGTGCTTTCGGGATTGAGGTAGGTGATGGTACGTGAAGCGTAGCTATCCGGTAGGGAATCGCCCTCCTGCTTCCAACTTATGCAAACTCTTGCTCCCTTGAGCAATATCGTTGCGCCGCAAAGCTGAGCTGCTGCTTGAGTTGCAGCAATTCGATCCTCGCCCGTTAGATCCGCTAATTCGGGAAATAAACGCTTGAATTCCCCCGGGTGAGGCGTGATAATTGTCAGTGCTGAGCGTTCGGACAAAATCGGTACTGTGCCGAGTTGAGCGAGGATATTTAAACCGTCAGCATCTAACACCAGAGGTCGATCGCTCTCCAGTACAGATTCTACAGCTATTGCCGCTTCCAATGTCAGACCTGGCCCTGCGGCGATCGCATCATAAGAACTCAAATCAATTGCTACTGGCAACTGGCTAATTGCACCGCTTTGGGTTTCGGGACATCCTATAACTAATGCCTCTGGCAACTGACTGCTCAACATCGGTTTAATCGACTCAGGAACAGCAATTGACAGCATTCCGATGCCGCTAGCTCTTGCTCCCAATGCTGCCAAAATTGCTGCTCCGGTGTAGCGGCGGGAACCTGCAATAAGTAGTAAGTGACCGTTGGTGTATTTGTGCGAAATGGGCGATCGGGGTAACGGCAAATGCTGAGTTGCCGAGGCTGTTGTAATGCGTTGGAGTGCTGGTGTTTCCCCCAATATTGCTGCAATATCTGCTGCGGGAATATCAAAATCAATTAATTCGGAACTGCCGATATATTCTAACGCTCTGTCTTGCAGAAATGCCATTTTCCACAAACCTAAACATAATGTATATTTCGCCCGGATTGCCGTTCCCAAAACTGCTCCAGTATCTGTATGAATTCCCGATGGAATATCTATACTTAAAATGGGTAGATTTAAGTTATTTATTTCGTCAATGGCTGCGGCAGGGGCGTTAATAATTTCTCGTTCTAACCCAAATCCAAATAAACCATCTACAAGCAAATCGCAGTTTTTCAGCGGTTCAATTTTGTCAACAAATGGAATATTTAAACAACGCGCATAATCAGCGTGATTTTTTGTGAGTTCTTTTAGTTTAGAAAACGGGCAGTAAATAACTACTTGGAATCCTTGAAAGTGCAATTCGCGGGCAACAACCAAAGCATCGCCGCCGTTGTGTCCTGGCCCAACCAATACGCCGATAACTGGCCATTGAGAATTAACAAGATTTTTTCCTTCTTCCCTTTTCCTTCTATCCGTTAAATCCCGTATACTGCCCGTTGCCGAACTTCCTTCCGCTTTCAAAAGCGCCTGAATGCGTCTAGCAATCAGTCCCGCGACTTTTTCCATTAAAGCTGCGACCGGCATTCCAGCAGCAAAGATTCTCGTTTCTATTTGCCGCATTTGGTCGGCGGTCACAACAAATTTTTGAATAGTCATTTCGATTACAGTGGTGGTAAGCTTTCAGCTAACAGCAGCAGTCGCAGTTTGTAGTATTTTAGTGCTACAATAAATTAGCTCGATCGAACAAAGTAACAGTAAAATAGCAATTTCTCCCCAACCATGAACAAGATTGTTGTAGGCCTCTCCGGCGGGGTCGATAGTTCCGCAGCAGCCGCAATTTTACACCATCAGGGATATGAAGTGGTGGGTTTAACGCTGTGGTTGATGAAGGGCAAAGGTCAGTGCTGCTCTGAGGGAATGGTCGATGCAGCTAAAATTTGCGAAGATTTGGGCGTTCCCCACCACATTGTGGACAGCCGCGAGGTCTTTCAGGCAAGTATTGTCGATTATTTGGTGGAGGGTTACAGTGCAGGAGTTACGCCTTTGCCTTGTTCGCAGTGCAATAAAACTGTGAAGTTCGGGCCAATGCTTAAGTATGCTCGCGAAGAACTCGGAATTGAAAAAATCGCTACAGGGCACTACGCTCGGATTACTTACGATGCTGCTACAGGTCGCTATCAGTTGCTGCGGGCGATCGACCCTGCGAAAGATCAGTCTTATTTCTTGTACGATCTAACACAGGATTTGTTGGCGGGTACGGAGTTTCCTTTGGGGGGAATTACCAAGACTGAAACTCGCAGAATTGCGGCGGAATTTGGTCTGAAAACTGCTGATAAGCCGGAAAGTCAGGATTTGTGCTTGGTGGAAAGTAACGGTTCGATGCGGGCTTTTCTGGACAAGTACATTGCGCCGCAAAAGGGTGACATTGTGGACAAGTCAGGGCGGGTGCTCGGACAGCACGACGGCGTTCACCACTACACCATCGGCCAGCGGAAGGGACTCGGTATTGCTGCACCGGAACCGCTGTACGTGATTGAACTCGATGCTGCTGGCAATCGGGTAGTTGTGGGCGATCGACAGTTGGCAGTAGAATCTGAATGTACAGTCCAGAAAGTGAATTGGGTTTCTGTGGCTGCGCCGACGGCTCCAATTCGGGCTCAGGTACAGATTCGATATCGATCGCAACCCGTCCCGGCTACAATTATTCCTGTGGAACCATCCCAAGCAGAGGAAAAAGCCGGCGGTACAAGAGTTAAGTTGATTTTTGACGAACCGCAGTTGAGCATTACCCCCGGACAAGCGGCTGTTTGGTATGACGGAGACGTGCTCTTGGGCGGCGGCATCATCGAAAGAAACCAACTCCCAAATTAAGGCAAGGGGCGGGCTAGAAGCCCACCCCACAAGAAACCACCCACCAAAAAACAAACTCTTTGTGGAACAGCCATCTTGCCTGTTCCCAGAAGCTCACCCCACAAGACACTTCCAACAAGAAAATTCACTCTTTGTGGAACAGGCATCTTGCCTGTTCCCAGAAGCTCACCCCACAAGACACTTCCAACAAGAAAATTCACTCTTTGTGGAACAGGCATCTTGCCTGTTCCCAGAAGCCCACAACAAAATTCCCACCAGAAAATTCACTCTTTGTGGAACAGGCCCAAAAGCCTGTCCCAAAATGAAACTTATATTTCATTTCACAGGGGTACATTTACCTAGCGGACTTTTTTTCCAAACGCAAGATATTTCCCTTAGCGTTAGTACGGTAAACCCAAGTTTGCGTACCATCAGAAACCACAACCCGCCAACCTTCGACAATCATTTGACCGCAAATTTCATCTGCTTTCGAGAGTCCTAAACAAGTATTCGGCCAACTTTGTCCGCTCGATTCAGTTACTTTCAACTTGTCAGCAGCAATGCCAGTGGAGTCCGACAACTCTCGGCGAACTGCTGCTGCTACCGTTGCGGGCAATGTGTTCGGGGGATTTTGGCGTGTAGCCTCGGCCAAATTGCCCGGTTCGGAAATTAGAGTATTAAGTGCCAATACCGAATAGCTGATTTTTGGGGGCAGCGTTGCTGAGGAAAATTGCTGCGCGGTTTGCTGCTGTTGCTTTTCCAACTGGGCAAGGGAATCTTTGAGAGCGCCCGCGTTTGCCGCAGCGGTGTGTCTTAGCGCCGGATACATTTCCCATACCAGAATTCCTGTCAGCACCAAAGCCAAGATTACAGGATTGGGCTGCTTTTGGTCTCGGTTTTTATTCTGGGGAAATTTATTTGTGGAGATTCTTTTCATCATACGCCCTCTGCCTCACTTTACACAATGCGCGATCGATCCTGAACACTCAACTGCAGATACTTATTTAGACACTTTTGCTGATGCTGCTAGTTCCTTTGTGCAGAACTAACTTGACTGCTGGTGCGGCCCAAGTATTTCCTACTAGCGGCCGGCAGTTGTGTTTCAGGAAACTTGCACTACCCAGTTATCACTTAATTTTTACTTTTTGTCTCGGGGTATTAAGAAAAATTTATGCTTAAGTAAATATTCTTAAAATCCTCTAATTGTGTCCCACAATCTCAGTACGAATGACTTTTCATCGTTCCAAAACTGCTAAAGGTGTTTTAGACTGTGGTAGGCGAGCTGAGCCGACGAGATGAAAGGGAGACCACAAAACTTGTTGCAACAGGACGGAAACGCATTATAAACTAAGCTAGCTATCGCTGATTAATTGTATTAGCATTATTGTTTTTTTGAGCGATAGTCCCGGGAAATACTTTAGTAGCAAACGTTAGTTTTTTAGTTCAATATTTTTGAAATATATCGATTATGAATAGAAAATCCCTGGGAATCCATTTAATGAATCGGTTGAGCTATCCTCAAAAATTTACCCTAATCGGTTTTCTATTTGCAATACCGTTAACCTTAGTCATGTACCTGCTGATTTCCGAAATTAATAGCAGGGTTGATTTTGCCCAAAAAGAAATCTACGGTAATGAATACCTGCGACCGCTCCGCCAGTTGAGGCAATACATACCTAAACTTCAACTGTTAAATTATCAGCCTTTCAATACAAATTTAAGCCCGCAAGATACGATAGAAGATTTAGAAGCTAAGATTGACGCGAACTTTCAATCCCTGGTATATACAGACCGTCAGTTAGGAAAAGAATTAGTTTCTAGCGAGTATTTTAATAAAATCTATCTCACTTGGCAAAATTTTAAACTTCGTCGCAGCCAGTGGAGTAGAGAAACTTACGATTTTGTATGTCAAAATTTAACAGAAGATATTAATAGATTGAGCGCTCACGTCGGCGATATTTCTAATCTCATACTAGACCCTGATTTAGATACATATTATTTGATGGATGCTACTTTGCTGAAGATTCCAGAAATGCAAAAAATTTTATCAGAAATTAGACTAATTTCTCAAGAAAACAGCTTGGTTTCCTATGTTCAACCTGAAAAAAGAGCAAAGCTGATTACTTTGGCTGGCAAATTGAGAGAACTTAATCAGGATTTAGCTATCAATATGGAAGTAGGATTTAGCAATAATCGTCACGGCAATCTGCGATCGAAATTAAGCGATAAATTGACAAAATTTAACTCGGTAGTAGAGCTCCTAACGGCGCAACTAGATAAACTGATTAATCCCACAGCCTTAGTGGAATATTATGCCTATCTTGATGGAAGCGATAGAGTTCTGGATTCGAGTTTTGAACTATGGGACGAAACTTCTAATGAATTAGACTTCTTACTGCACAAACGTATTGAGAGTTTTATTAGAAAAAAAGTTTTTATTTCGGTTTTGGTGTTAATAACTTTACTAATAGTCATTTATTTATTTGTCGCTTTTTACAGAAGCGTTATGCAAACTGTATTTGTCCTAGACGAAGCCTCAAAAAAGATGGCAAGTGGCAATGTCGATCACAAAATTATTTTGGATAACAGAGATGAACTGGGGCAAGTTGTGGCTGCGTTTAACAAAATTGCCGATGCCTTAGTTGCTGCTAATCAAGAAATTACTGTTCTCAACGATCGCTTAAAAGCTGAAAATCTCCGAATGAGCGCAGAACTAGACGTTACTCGCAAGATTCAGCAGATGCTGCTGCCGAAAGACCGAGAACTCAAGGAAGTTATGGACTTAGATATTGCGGGATTTATGGAAGCTGCCGATGAAGTAGGCGGCGACTATTACGACGTACTCCAGCACAAAGGTAGAGTGAAAATTGGCATTGGCGACGTGACGGGACATGGATTGGAGAGCGGCGTTGTAATGATTATGGTTCAAACGGCAGTCCGAACTTTGCTCGCTTACAATGAATCAGACCCGGTTAAATTTTTAAGCGCTATTAACAGTGTAATTTACGATAACACCCAGCGGATGAAATGCGACAGAAACGCTAGCCTTGCCTTGCTCGACTATCAGCAGGGAATGCTGAAGTTGAGCGGCCAGCACGAAGAAATGATTGTAGTGCGGTCTAACGGTTGTGTAGAGCGGTTTGATACGATCGATTTGGGTTTCCCGATCGGACTGGATGCAGATATTGCTGAATTTGTTGCTGAAACAATTGTGCAGTTGTATTCAGGAGATGTGGTAGTGCTGTACACTGACGGGATTACGGAAGCTAAAAATATGGATAAACTGCTTTATGGTTTAGATAGGTTAATTGAAGTAATAGAGATTAATTCGCAGCGTTCGGCTGCCGAAATCAGGCAGGCTGTAATTAACGACGTGCGATCGCACATCGGCGAACAAAAAGTTTTTGATGACATCACATTGCTGGTACTCAAACAAAAATAAATACTTGGATATCGCTTCTAAAGTTTAAAATATATTCAGCGATCCCCTCTTCTCAAACTTTAGCTCTCACATCGATATGAATCAAATTTTCGGCGACTTTATCGAGCAGTTCGCTAGCCAAGAATACTTAATAATTGGATTTTCTCCGAGTTCGGTTCCTCTCAAGCAGCGGTGGCGGAACAACGGTTTGTCGGCGGATTTTCTGGCTGACTACCTGACGACTTTTTTTCCGCGCAACGAAGACGATCCCTCGACAATTGAAAGACAAGCTGAAATAAAAAGCGCTGTTAGCTACATTGCCAACGAGTTATTGGAAAATGCCATGAAGTTTAATGATGAAAACTCGGAGTACCCGATCGCTATTAAACTGCAATTAGAGAGCGACGGAGTGATTTTCTCGGTTGCTAACAGCATCTCTCCCCAAGCGGTGGACAAGTTTCAGGCTTACATTCACCAGTTGCTGACCTCGGAGCCAAGCGAACTTTACATTCAGCGGCTGGAAAAAAATGCTGCTGACGAAAGCTGTACCAATTCTGGATTGGGTTTGTTGACCATGCTCACCGATTATACCGCCAAACTTGGCTGGAAATTCCAGACCGTGCACAAAGACCCCGAAGTAATTGCGGTAACAACTATGGTGCAATTAACAGTATAAGCAACGCTGGCGATCGATAATATCTAAGGGACTTTTTTTTGTGGCTATGGAAATTAATACACAAGATTACCAGATCTGTTACGATCCAGCAACGGCAACCGTGAGTTTTATTGGATCTCTAAGGCTGAGCGGGCCTGCGGAGTACGCGCCGATAGCGCATTTTCTGACGAAGGTTGCCGACATGGAACCGACGAAAATTACCCTTAATTTGCAGCAGTTAGATTTTTTGAACAGTTCTGGCATCAATGTGCTATCGAAGTTTATTATCGAGATCCGCAACACAGCCAGGGTGCAAATGGCGGTACAAGGCTCTCAAAGCATAAGTTGGCACGGCAAATCTTTGAGGAATTTCCAGCGCCTGATGCCGGGTTTGCAGTTGGAATTTATATAGAAACACGATTACTTTTAGGGTGCGAGCTGTTGAGCAATTTTTTGTTAGTCGAGGCGCCAATTCTCGAGTTATGCTGGAAGAACAACCATCTAGAGAACAGCTACTTTTAGAGATAGAAAGATTGCGCCAGCAAGTGGAAGACTTGAAGGAGGAAAAAGCGGATCTGGAAATCTTGCTGGAAACTACTGCTGAACATTCCGATTCGGTTGAAAATGAGTTGCGATATCGCGCATTCGAGGCGGTGCGCGAAGGCGAAATCAAGCTGGCTCAATTTCTCGAAGCGATTCCCATAGGTGTGCTCGTGCTGGATTCTCAAGGCAGACCTTACTACGTAAATCACGCCGGACAGCAGTTACTCGGTCAAGGAGTTTTGCCCTTAAATGCAGTTGAGGATTTGTCAGAAAGTTATCAAATTTATATTGCGGGAACTGAGACTATTTACCCTTTCGAGAAGTTGCCGATTGTCCGAGCTTTGAGGGGCGAAAACGCGACTGCTGACGATCTGGAAATTCATCAACCTGGCAAAAAAATTCCCCTTGAGATTTGGGGAACGCCTATTTTTGACGAGGGTCGCAAAGTTGCTTTTGCGATCGCAGTTTTTCAAGATGTCACGGAACGCAAAGAAGCTGAAGCCGATCGCCATTTATTTATTAAGAAACTATTTGACCTCAACCAACATTTAGAAAAATCCCTGGATGCCGAATCAGAGTTAACTGATGCCTACGGTAGATTTGTGCCGCACCAATTTCTAAATTTGTTGGGATATGAAAGTATTATAGATGTCCATTTAGGCGACCAAGTGCAGCAGGAAATGTCGGTGCTATTTTCGGATATTCGCGACTTCACGACGCTTTCAGAAACTATGACCCCCCAACAAAATTTTAAATTTATCAATGCTTATCTTTCGCGGATGGAGCCTGCCATTACTAGCAATAACGGGTTTATTGACAAATATATCGGCGATGCAATTATGGCTTTGTTTAGTGACTTTGCAGATGATGCAGTGAAAGCGGGTATTGCAATGCTAAATATGCTGAAAAATTACAACGAATACCGTCAAGCCGTCGGCTACGTCCCCATTCAAATTGGAATTGGCATCAATTCGGGTTCTTTGATGCTGGGGACAGTCGGGGGTAAAAGCCGAATGGACAGCACTGTGATTAGCGATGCTGTTAATCTAGCATCTCGCATTGAAGGATTGACGAAAGATTACGGGGTACCTCTGTTAATTTCTCAGCAGACTTTGGAACGGTTGCGAAACCCGAACGATTATGCTATTAGGATTGTGGATAAAGTACAGGTAAAAGGAAAATCTCAATATGTCGTAGTCTATGAGGTATTTGATGCAGATCCGCCGGAAATTCTGTCGGCCAAGCTAGCAAATTTGCCTGTATATAATGAAGCTATGTTACTGTGCGATCGCAAGGATTTCCGAGAAGCGGGGAAATTGTTTGAAGAATGTTTGCGGACAAATCCGAGCGATCAGGTAGCTCGCATTTACCTGAAACGCTGTCGGGATTGGCGATCGCTCCTCAAAGGAATTTAAAGCAAGTTAGTCGATTTTAGATTTATTCCACCGAGGAATCTGGGACATTGAAGTTTGGTCTAAAATTTTGAACTGCTCACAACTCCTGTGGGAAAGCAAATATCCGTTGTTGGGCGGAGCCAGGAATCATCAATCATATCAAATCCGGTTACATCCGAATAATATAACTAACAGTCGCCAAGGCTGTTAGGACAGATACTAGAGATAGTCCCTCGTCTTGATAATGTTCAATTCGCTCATTGCCAAGCTCTACATTTACGACTTTCGTCACAAAGTCATCCCAGGCCCGACAGCTTTCTGGGATGAAGATAACAGAAGCCTATCGCGTCTTTAAAATCAGCCACAACACCATCAAAAATAGAACTTTTAGGGCAAGCATAAACCAGAAACTTTCAAGCAAAGCCAAACCGTCCCCGGTAATAGACGCGCGTTGGTAAGCTGAAGCGTTTATATGTTAAAGCGGCAACAACTAAAACCTATCTTGAGAGAGATGACTGACCTCCGGGATCTGTCAAAGGTGTAAAATATAAAAAGCTTTATACCTGTTAATTCTGAGGCCTCTCAAAAAAATAGAACGGCTGAGGACGGAACGACCAGCGATCGGTAATTTGGTGCGAGAACGGTGGCCAGCGCTGAACCTGTCTCAGAAAAAGTTGGCGGATGAATTAGGGATGGCCTTTCCCCCGATTAATCGTTGGGCAAATGGACACGCTACGCCTTCTGGCTTGGCACTCAAGCAAATTTAGATATTGCTGGATGAGTTAGGTAATTCGCCAGATGCAATGCTTCGCGAATACATTAAGGCGCTCCGAGCAAGATATTTTTCGGATAAGGAGTACAAAGGGTGAGTTTAGAGGGAATCAACAGCATTTTCAGAAATATTCGACTACTTCCCTATGGTGTGGCGACCCTCTCTGTGGCTCTGGCACTGGGGCTAACGCGATCGCTTTTACCGTGGATCTACCCAACCACGACGCCCCTGTTTTTCATCGCGGTGATAGTGAGTACCTGGTATGGCAGTTTCGGGGCTGGGTTGCTGGCAACAATTTTATCCACGCTGGCAATCAACTATTTTTTTATTGAACCGTTCTATTCGTTACAGAGCACTAATCTACAGACAATAGTTCGGTTGGGTATGTTTTCGCTCGCGGCAGGATTGATCGCTTCACTCAATCTATCGTGGCGCACTGCTATAAAAAACGCGAAAGCAGCCTTGCAAAATTTACAGGAGGCAATGGAACTAGAACAACAGGTGCAGGGCGAAGCCGCAGAAGCTGCGGCGACTGAGGCAAAAGAACAGCTAGAAACGGTACTTTCTAGCATCAACGATGGGTTTTACATCCTCGATCGCGATTGGCGCTACACCTATGCCAACGATCGCTACTGTGAAATGGTTGGAATGCCGCGGTCAGCGATTCTGGGTCAGAACGTTTGGGAGCTATTTCCCGCTGCCGTTGACACCGATGCTTACGTACAGTTTCATCGGGCAATGCGCGAACAAAGGCCGCTCCAGTTTGATTATCTCTACTCTCCTTGGAATGGTTGGCACGACCATCGAATTTACCCTTCGCCCAGTGGACTGACCGTTTTGCTTGCTGACATCACCGATCGCAAACAGGCGGAACTCATCCTAATCGAGCAGAAACGGCTGCTGGAGTCGATCGCCTTCGGACAGCCACTAAACGACTGTCTGGCAGCCGTGTGTGGCTCAGTATCCAGGCTAAATCCGGGTACCCGCGCGGGCTTCCTGCTAGCAGATGCTCAGGGGCTGACTTTTAAGAGATCCATTACTCCAGACTTTCCACCGTCTTTTGGTGAAGGACTCCAAGATGCTCCGATTAACGATTTGTGCATGGGAACGTGTGGCGAAGCAGTGTATAGCGGTCAGTCGATGACCTGCGCCGACATTGCCAACGACGATCGCTGCTCGCAAGCATGGCGAAATTTATCCGTGGCTCACGGCATTCTAGGGTGTCATTCTCAGCCCCTGCTCAGGGAGGACAATCTAGCTCTGGGGTGGCTGATGCTTTGCTTTAGCGAGGCGCGGAAACCTACGGATTGGGAATATAAACTCGCCGAGTTCGGCACCCAAGTTGCCAGCATCGCCTTCGAGCGCGATCGATCGTTCCAGGCGTTGCGCGAGAGCGAAGAACAACTCCGACTGGCTTCCGAAGGCGGCAATTTGGGTTTGTGGTATTGGGATATAGAAACTGACACGCTGACTTTGACGGACATAGCCAAAGCGATGTTTGGTTTACCCGTGGATACGGCAATGTCGATGCAGGTGTTTTTAGAAGCCGTGCATCACGACGATCGCCCATTCGTTCACACCGTACTCACGGAGCTAAAAGCGAATCAACCGCATACTGAAATTGAGTATCGGACGCTGTGGGCAGATGGCACCGTTCGTTGGATTTTGGCAAAGGGCGATTGCGCCTATAACGCTGATGGCATGATAACTTCGACGCGCGGCGTATTAATCGACATCAGCGATCGCAAACAGGCCGAAGAAGCGTTGCGTCAAAGCGAAGAGCACAGTCGCAACATTCTAGAGAGCATTGATGATGGATTCTTTTCCCTTGATGAGAATTGGCGCTTCACTTACGCGAATCGGTCAGCGGAAATTCTGCTAGACCGCACTCCGGGCGCTCTGATTGGGAAGAATTTTTGGGAAGAATTCCCAGGACTCGATGGCAGCGAGTTTGAGCGGGTTCATCGGCGCGTAGCAAACGAGCGCGTGGCTTTGTCAGTAACCGCGTTTTATCCCGATCACGATCGGTGGTATGACGTTCGCACCTACCCTGCCGCGAACGGGATTACCATTTATTTCCGAAATGTCACCGATCGAAAACTGGCAGAGGAGGTATTGCAACAACGAGAAGCAGAACTTCGTTTAGTCACCAATGCCGTGCCTGCCTTGATTTGCTTTGTAGACTCAGACCAACGCTACCGCTTCCACAATCGAGCATATGAAGAATGGTTTGGATCTGAGGCAAAAGAAATCTACGGCAAGCATCTCCGAGAGGTTTTAGGCGAAACGGGGTATGAAGCTATTCGTCCTTATGTTGAGCAAGTCTTGGCAGGAGAGGAAGTGACCTTTGAAACCCAAATTCCCTACAAAGATGGTGTAACCCGTTATGTCAATGCAACCTATGTTCCCCGCTTCAATAGCCAGGGAAAAGTTGAAGGGTTTGTAGCACTGGTCAACGACATCACCGATCGCAAACAAGCCGAAGCCACACTACGGGAGAGTGAGGCACGGTTCCGGCTGATGGCAGATGCTGCCCCTGTGCTGATTTGGATGGCTGGCACCGATAAACTCTGTTATTACTTCAACCTCCCGTGGCTAAACTTTACGGGACGGACGATCGAGCAAGAAAAGGACAATGGTTGGACAGAAGGAGTCCACCCCGACGACCTCGATCGATGTTTAGGCACCTATGTGACTGCCTTTGATGCCCGTCAACCGTTCAAGATGGAATATCGCTTGAAACGCTTTGATGGCATATACCGTTGGGTTATGGATGAAGCTGTTCCTCGCTACGGATTGGACGGTGAGTTCTTGGGCTACATCGGCTCCTGTGTTGATATTGAAGACCACAAACAAGCTGAGGAAGCCCTGCGCGAGAGTGAATCCCGCCTCCGTCTGATCATTGAAAGCGCCAAAGATTATGCGATCTTTACCCTCGACCTTAACGGCATCATTGCCAGTTGGAACTCAGGGGCAGAACGCCTGTTGGGCTATACCGAGACAGAAGCAATTGGTTGCTCGATTCGGATGATCTTCACGCCCGAAGATAACGAACAAGGACAAGCCGAGTACGAGAGGCAAACGGCTCTACTGCAAGGACGGGCCGAAGACGAACGCTGGCACGTCCGCAAAGATGGGAATCGCTTTTGGGCCAGTGGATTGATGATGCCCCTGCTTAATGAAGCGGATTCTCCGCAGGGATTTGTCAAAATCATGCAGGACAAGACCGCACAACGGCAAGCAAGTGAACGACTGCAATTGCTTTATGAAACTACCAGCGATCTGTTGAAGACAGAACAGCCTCTGGCTTTGATGCACACGCTATTCCGCAAACTTTCAGTGCAACTCGATCTGCACTGTTACTACAACTTCATGGTGGAAGAAAAAGACAACCGCCTGATGCTGCATTTGAGAAACTACGATGGCCTCTCTGAAGAAAGGGCGCAGGCGATCGCATGGATCGAATTAGGTGAATATCTCTGTGGGCGGGTTGCCCAAACGCAGCAGCAACTTGTCTTGAATCAAGCCGAAATTTCCACTAATCCAAATGCTAAAGCCGCCTCTGAAATGGGCATCACGGCTTACGCGGGTCAACCGTTAATCGCTCAAGGGCGGTTATTAGGAACGCTCTCATTTGCCAGTCGGACTCGGACGCACTTCACGCCTGCAGAAATCGATCTGCTGCGATCGACCTGTGACCAAATCGCGATCGCTCTGGAACGGGCAAGCCTAAACGATTCACTCCAGCAGCAAGCGGAACAGCTAAGACAGGCAAATCGGATCAAAGATGAGTTTTTAGCGGTACTATCCCATGAATTGCGATCGCCCCTCAATCCCATCCTGGGCTGGTCAAAGCTGCTGCAAACTGGCAAGCTGGATGCGGCGAAAACCGCCCAGGCGTTAGCGACGATCGAACGCAACGCCAAGCTGCAAAGTGAACTGATTGAAGATTTGCTCGATGTCTCGAAAATTCTTCAAGGCAAGCTCAGTCTTAATATTCGTCCAGTCGATTTAGCTTTAACGGTGGAATCGGCGATCGAAACCGTCAATTTGGCTTCAACGGCCAAATCCATTGATATTCGGACTGTGTTAGATCCTCAGGTGGGACAGATTTTGGGGGATTCGGGCCGTTTGCAACAAGTAATCTGGAATCTTGTTTCCAATGCGGTCAAATTCACCTCAGCCGGAGGGCGCGTTGAGGTGAATTTGACTCGTGTTGGCAATCACGCTCAAATTACGGTGGCGGATACAGGGATTGGCATCGCGCGGGAGTTTTTACCCTACGTGTTTGACTACTTCCGGCAAAAAGATGGCGCCACAACCCGCAATTTTGGTGGCTTGGGATTGGGGCTGGCGATCGTGCGCCATCTAGTCGAACTGCACGGCGGCACCGTTGTCGCAGAGAGCCCGGGTGAAGGGCTAGGAGCTACCTTTACCGTAAGACTGCCCCTATCAGGGAAGGTAAAGGGACAAGAAAACTCTCTTGCAGGACTTTCCGAACGATCGACTGCAGATGAACCGTTATCCGGGATGCGGATACTGGTTGTAGATGATGAGCCGGATATGCGAGACTTGATTTCCTTTTTGCTAGAAGATGCAGGTGCAGAGGTACTGACTGTTGCTGTCCCTCAAGAAGCCGTCACAGCGTTGACTAATTTCCAGCCCGATGTCTTGTTGAGCGACATTGGAATGCCGGGGATGGATGGCTATATGCTGTTGCGGCAAGTGCGAGCCCTGCCGCCAGAACGGGGTGGGCTGATTCCCGCGATCGCCCTGACTGCCTATGCGGGCGAGTTTAATCAACAGCAAGCTTTGCAAGCTGGATTTCACCGACATCTGGCAAAGCCGATCGCACCGGATGAATTAATTAAGACGATCGCCGCACTTCTTAGCAAGAACACTCATGACCCAGGAAGCTATAAAAATTGAGCCGAAGGATCTTAAACCGCTCAAACATCACCAAGCTTTTAAGTTGCTGTGGTTAGGCAGCGATATTTGTATTGCAGGAGAATCTACAAATAAATCCGGTTTCTAGTCTAACAGTGCGTAAGTCCTGATAATATAATCAATAATTTGGAGTGTCAAAAAAAGACGATGGGAATTAACAAGCAGCAGCCTAGAATACGTATAAAACCTTCAGTGATTAAAGCAATAGCTCTGTTCTTTCTGTGCTGCTTTTTAACTGCAAGTTGCGGACAGGGACCGCGTAGATCGGTGACTGCGAGCGGCGAAAATGCTAATAACCGCGTTACTATTGGCACAACCTTGAAATTGCGGACGATCGACCCTGCGGACGGTTACGAAACCTTATCAGGACAATTGCTGCGAAATTTGGGCGACACTCTCTACACTTACAAGTCGGGAACTACAGAGTTAATCCCCCACTTAGCGACAGCAATGCCAAAAGTTAGCCAAGACGGATTGACATATACAATCCCCTTGCGTCAAGGCGTTATTTTTCACGACGACACACCGTTTAACGCCGCAGCAATGGAATTTTCCTTGCAGCGGTTTATCCAAAATGGCGGCAGTCCGGCTTTGTTGTTGAGCGATACAGTGGAATCGGTGAAAGCGACGGGCGAATACGAATTAACTTTTCAACTCAAAAAGCCTTTTGCTGCTTTTCCTTCCCTGTTGACATTTTCCGGTATGTGTGCCGTTTCTCCGAAAGCTTACGAGATTGGGCAGGGTAAATTTAAACCCGATACGTTTGTGGGAACTGGACGTTACAAACTGGCGAAGTACGGCAGCGATTCTCTCAAGTTTGACGTGTTTGACAAGTATTGGGGCGAAAAGCCGGTTAATCAAGGAATTGACATTTTGCTGCTTTCTAGTTCCTCAAATTTGTTCAATACTTTTCAGACTGGTGCAGTTGATGTGGCTTATTTGTCTATGGATGCAGACCAAGTTCGCAGCTTGGACGAGGGAGCAAAAAAAGGGAAATGGCAGGAAATCGCGGGGGAAAGCAGTACGGTTAATTACATGACGCTGAATATGCAGTCTAAACCGCTGGACAAGTTAGAAGTGAGACAGGCCATCGCAGCAGTGATGGATCGCCCCTTGATTAACGAGCGCGTACTGCAGGGACAAGCACAACCGCTTTACAGTCTGATTCCCACAACCTTGGACGTTCAAAAACCGGTTTTCAAAGAACTGTACGGCGACGCCAACACGGCAAAAGCCAAGGAACTTTTAACGAAAGCGGGATACTCGGCCACAAATCCTTTTGTTCTGCAAATTTGGCATGCTTCGGCTTCAAGAAAAAGAGCTTTAGTCGCGAGTACGATCGAGGCGCAAACTAAACTCAAAATGGACGGGATAATGCAGGTAGAAATTAACAGCGTTGAATCTCCGACTTTGTTTCAAAACATAGAGAAGGGCATTTATCCAGCGGTTTTAGTGGATTGGTCCGCCGACTTTTTTGACGCTGACAATTACATTCAGCCGTTTTTAGATTGTGCCACAGGTTCGGAGGCTGGGGGCTGCTCCAAGGGTGCAAGTCAAAGTCAGGGTTCGTTTTATTATAACGATCGGGTAAATCAACTGATCGACAAGCAGCGCAAAGAAACAAACCCTGAAACCCGCAAAGCCATATTTGCCGAAATTCAAGACATACTGGGTAAAGATGTACCTTTCATCCCTCTTTGGCAGGATAAAGACTATACATTTGCTCAGAACAGCATCGCTGGGGTCCGTCTAGAACCGACGCAATCTTTTCCTTTTTGGTTCCTGAAAAAGCAATAATTCGTTACAATTATTGGGGGGAGTTGAAACGTCAATAATTATTGCATATTTTGTACACAACAGGGTGATGATTGTCACAGTTTCTCAAAGAGACTGATCACCCTAACCTCTTTAATAATGTGGGATATTATTAAAAGAGAGATTTTGCTGAGGGTGGGTATATGAAACTTGGAATTTTAACAACAACAGGGCTGCTGATTGCGATGGGCTGGGCCTCGGGAGTAAAGGCAGAAAACGTATCCCACGTCAAGCAACTATTAGAAACTAAAAAATGTAGCCAATGTGACTTGACGGGAGCGCAACTTGCTGGTATGAATCTGAGCGGGGCAGATTTGAGCGGTGCGAATCTCAGAGGTGCAAATTTGAACGGTGCAAATTTGGACGAAGCCAAACTGAACGAAGCCAATCTGAAACAAGCTAAATTGCAAGGTGCGAGTTTAATTGCGGCTAAAATGCACGGGGCTAATTTGGAGGGTGCTGATTTGAGTCGTGCTAATCTAAGTATGGCGGGTTTAGTGATTGCGAGTTTGAAAAATACCAACCTCACCAGCGCTAATTTAATCGGCGCTAATTTAGAAAGCGCCAATTTGGCGGGTGCAAACCTGAAAAATGCTCGCCAGTCTGTAGCGAATTTAGCGAATGTCAGCCTCAGAGGTGGCAGTTTGTCGGGAATGGACGTACAGGGAGTCAACTTGCGGGATGCAAATTTGACTAATGCAAATTTGAACGGTGCAAATTTGAACGGTTCTGACTTGACAGGTGCTAATTTAAAGAATGCCAATATGGCAAACGTAGATTTGAAAAACGCTTCTTTGCCGTAGGACGATCGCCAATTGCTATATCAAAT
Organism: Microcoleus sp. B3-A4; assembly: GCF_036705385.1. NCBI lineage: Bacteria > Bacillati > Cyanobacteriota > Cyanophyceae > Oscillatoriales > Microcoleaceae > Microcoleus > Microcoleus sp. B3-A4. The sequence goes on from NZ_JAUBUI010000098.1 coordinate 18,472, forward strand.
TCTAGTGCTTAAAAAACTTAATATAAAAATGTAGGGGCAATTCTGAAATTGCCCCTACATTTTTAATTGTAAGATTTATCTCGTTTCCGATCGCTGCGTAGGTCAATCGATTTTAGATTTTAGATTTTAGATTTTAGATTTTAGATTGAAGCATTGACCCCACGTATGAATCCGGGGGCTTGTATCCTGGATGCTTTCGGTCATTGTTCGGTGTGCGAAGTTTTTCCTTGGCGTCTGCGATTGCTTCATATTTTAATCTAGGATCAATCTTCCTCGTGACTATCTTGGGCGAAGCGGATAATGTCATCATCGCCGAGGTATTCACCATTTTGGATTTCAATCATCACCAAGGGAATAACGCCTGGATTTTCTACGCGGTGAGCAGTATTCATGGGAACATAGGTTGACTGTTTCTGCATGAGAATCGTCTCTTTGTCGTCGCAGATAACTTTAGCGGTACCGGAGACGACAACCCAGTGTTCGCTGCGGTGATAGTGCATTTGGGTGCTGATGTGATGCCCCGGCTTGACTTCAATGCGATTGATCTTGTAACGATCGCCCGCGTCTATGACTGTAACTTTACCCCAGTAGCGGGTTTGCGTGCGATCGTCAATTTTTTCGATTGTGTCCACTGTTTCCACCATGCTGTTTATCTCGCTAACGGTGTCTGTAAAAATATCTGTAGTTGAAAGTATAGCAGGGATTAGGTAAGTGCGTAAGTGCGATCGGCTTCTGCAACCTTCGCTAACAAGTTGATTCCTGAGTTTTTATCCCAGAATCCAGCTTCATGAGATTAATCGCCATTCGCGAGCATCCACAAACTGAGACAAATGACCCACATTTGTTGTCGCAATCACCACTTCATTGCCTGCATTTACTTCCAATATTGCTTGAGCCGCCAGAATCACATCGCCATCAAGTGCATTGGAGTCTGCCGTTGGCTTTCCTCTCGGGTGCATCTCACTTTTGCAGATACATCAAGTAGAAAGTTGACCATTGAGATAAGCACAGCGAAGAGAAAGGATA
>NZ_JAUBUI010000099.1:0-19101 GCF_036705385.1 Microcoleus sp. B3-A4
GATTTTAAACCATCCTAATCTTCCTTCAGTCTTGTCTTATGGTACTTTGGCTGCTTAAAAACTGTCCGGAGTATTGATATACAAAAACCAATTGAGAGTATTTCGCTTAGTTGACAACCTTTACCGCGAACAAGTGTTAACAGGTGCTCGATTCTGGATACAGGAAATAAATTTTAGTTTTGGTTTGCGGTAAGGTTCTTTCTTACAACATCAGAGGTTGTGGCTGCGCTAGTATGATGTTAATGGCAATTTAGCTCGGACTCCAGAAGAATTTGCAAGACAGCGAGCTCAATTGGAAAGGCAGCTAGCCGAATCGGAAAGTCAGCGGGCAAATCGATTAGCCGATCGACTGCGAGCAATGGGCATTAATCCAGATGAGCTGTAAAATTAAGTAGCAGCATGAAATGGTGCAAGCTGCAAGCGCTGTCCATAAAAATTTATTAACTAAAAATAACTTATGCCTGAATCTACCTCATTGCGCGATCGCTACCTAGCCCTAATCGACAAAATTGTCGAAATCACCCTCAAAGGTCAAATTCGCTCCAAAGAACAAGTTTATCAAATGCTGGTGCAAGACATTAGCACTGGTACTGGCGAAATCTTTGAACGCTGTTTCGGCGAACGCCTTGATGCTGCCGAAAATCAAGTCAGAAATGAAAAAGACGAAATCAAACAAGCAAAGGCAAATCGCACCCTCCGAGCTCTCAAAACCATCCAAGGAGAATGGGAACGCTGGCAGAAAGATAACCGCGTCGATCGCGCAATTGCATCCTCAATCCAACAAATCGTTACTGCCGAATCTAATGCCCGTCTCCTGGCATTATTGCAAGTAATCGATCCGAATAAAGAACATCCGCTGACTCTCGCTCAATTGCAGCAATTGGCAAAATCTCTATACCAACAAATGCTGCAAACTGCCAATCCCGAAACCGAACAAGATTTGCTGCAAATCACCGCCGGCATCGCCAAAGGTTTAGAATCTTGGCAGCGTTTGGAACCGGAACTCGTGGGCTGGATTTATCAGCCGCAGCAGCTAGGATTTGCCGGTAGTCCCGAACAAAATGGGCCTTGGGCTTTTTGGGCCAAAAAAGTTAACAGTCCCTTTCCCCAGGCTCTTTTGAATACTATTGCGCTCGGTGAATCTGTAGTTCAATTCGCAGCCCAGCAATCGAATTTAGATTTAGGCATATTGGTGGAAGCGGCGATTATTTTGCAGTGCTTGCAGCGGGCGTTGGCGACATGGTTTGACAAGCAAGTTTACGATTCCAAAGTGTCAACAAAAGCTTCAATTTCTACTTACATTACTTTTGCGGTAATTTGGAGTCAGCTAGCTAGTGGGTTTAATAATTCTACCAAGAGCGGCGAGCAGTTGGCAAATGCTTGTTTTCAAGTAACTTTGCAAATTTTACGCGCTTTTTCTCAGCGAGAATATTTTCCGCTTTACGGGGGAATTTTTGCTTCGTTTGATGGTAAAGCCCTGCGGCATACTTTGGATTATTTAGACGAACCGCTGCGCCGAGTTGAAGGCACTCAAGCGAAAGCTCGGATTCTGACGCTTTTGGGTTATTCGATGCAGGCGGCTGGGGCTTATGAGCGATCGATCTTGCTGCACAAGCAAGCGCTGGAAATTGCGCGTACCGAAGGAGACAAAGCTTGCGAAGTTGCCAATCTCAATCACATCAGCCGCAACTATGTTGCTCAAAAAAATTATCAGGAAGCGATTAATTACAGCCAGCGGGCTTTAATTATGGCCAGACAAGCGGGAGAAAGACAAGGTGAGGCAAATGCGCTGGCTAATTTGGGTTACAGCGAAGTGTTTCAAGCGCGGCAGTTGGAGGAGGTGGAACCGGAGGTTTACGAGAGTGCGATCGGTTATTTGGAACAAGGTTTGTTGCTATCGGAAAAATTGGGCGATCGCCAAAGTCAAGCTTTTTGTTCCAGCAGTCTCGGTATTGCTAAAATCGCCTTGGAAAATGCTGAATCTGCGATCGAATATTTGCTTAAAGGTTGGCAAGCAGCTCAATTCTCAGGGGATTTATATTTGCAAGGTCTGAATTTGGCTTACTTGGCTCAAGCTTATTACAGAATCAACTCACTAGAAAAAGCGATATTTGCGGGCAGTTTGGGGATGTATACTTTGGAGCAAATTGGTGCGATGGAATGGCGTCAATCGGCTGGTTTGTTGACAATTTTGCGGGGTCAAATGGGGGCGGAATCTTTTAAACAAGCTTTGGCTAAAAGTCGAGCGAATATCATTCCGGCGATCGGTGTTGATGGCTACGATTACATCCCGGAGTTGTTGGAAAAATATCAGCAATCTATTTAACTCTTGGTTGTGGAACAGGCCCGAAAGCCTGTTGCTGACAGAGGTTTAAGGTGTAAGTTCTAACTAACCGAAAATCACCATTATCAATCAGTATTTCATGGGCGGAACCTCCTGCCCACCCCACAAGAAAATTGATTTTTTGTGGAACAGGCATCTTGCCTGTTCCGAAATGTTTTTATGCACCCCAACCTCCAAATAATTAATGCTCAACAATCACCGGTGTGCCAACTGCGACTTTCTCAAATAAAGCCTGTGCGTCTTTATCAAACATTCTGACGCAGCCGTGAGAAGCCGCCCCCCCGATCGACTCTGGATTCGGAGTACCGTGAAAACCAATCACATTCTTGCCATCCGTCCAAAACCCCATCCACCTACTCCCTAATGGATTGTCTGGCCCAGCAGGAATAAGTTCTCCTGTCCAAGGATTTTGCCAAACTGGATCTTTGATCATTTGCATAACTTTAAAATTGCCTGTAGGAGTTTCCCACCCGCCTTTTCCCACAGCAACCGGGAAACTGGCTTGCACCTTATTTTGTCGGTAAACATAGACGCGGCGTTCTCGCAATTTCAGCACTAAACGCACTTCCTCAATAGGATTTACCGCAGGCGTTGGTTCCTGGGGAATATAACGAAATGGTTCTCCCAAGGGCGGCAGTTCTGGGGTTCCGAGATTCGGCAATTGTGTCTCGGATGTGGGCCGCTGCGCCGCGATCGCACTATTACTTGAATTAGCCACCACTTCGGCAGTCGCCTGCTGCTGTAGGCCAACCGACAGCGCGGCTGCACTCAAGCTCAGTACAATTAACTTGTCAAACAAAAATTTGCTCTTCACCATTGTTTTGTTCGCTAAACTCCTCACCAGCAGTTCCTACAAAGTTCCTCTCTAATTATCCGCCAACCGCACCCGATCGGAAAAATTTTAAGATGGCTTTTTGACTGCAACTGCGCTGCACAGTTTTTAGTTTAAATTCCACAACTCATAACTTGTAACTCAACACAAAGCTTAGGCAATAATACTACGAAAAAAACAAGGTTTTTATAAGCGGCTCAGTGGACTTACGCAAGAGAATGTCGTGAGAAAACCCGGTTTATGCGTAAATATTGCCAGAAAATGATTAAATTATACCTCCGACTAATTTGATTTTTTAGCCATGACCGACTGGGGATCGAGTATTCAAACTATGGCGCTGCTGTATCCGGCAAGCACAATCTGTCTTTGGGTAGAGTTGGCCCCAGCAACAGTTAGGTTGGCGGAAAAAAACTGCTACGGTCGATCGAATAAACTCAATATATCACGCCAACACTCTAGAGATGCGAACCGCTGAACTTGTTGTAAATCGGGAACTTATGATGTAAAATTTAGTCTTTAAATACTTGTTCGATAATCTTTTTTTGAGATTGTCATAAATTTCCTACTCTGGGGATTAAACTGGATTAGGTATAGAGGTTGGGACTTTCGCGCAGCGGAAGCAAACCCGACCCTGAATAGCAGTTAATGTGAGGTTTCAATGCGTCTTCAGAACATCAAATTATTGACAGGTGCAACACTGTCGGTGGTAATTTCGGCGGTCTCAGTACATCCTGCGATGGCTAACCCTGCAACTCAAATAGCCCAAACGCAAACCACCACAACAGCAAACACTAGAACCATTGTCGGTTTTGTCAAAAGTATTGTCGGCGATGTAGTAACTATTCGCGAAGAAAGCGCGCCGTACAGGACTCTCAGGATTCAAAGATGCGTCCTGAGAATTATTGGTCTAGTACCGGGAATGAAAGTCAGAGCCACCGTCGCCGGATCTCAGATACAAAATATCGCAGTGATCCCCGATTATAAGGTTGTAGCCACAACGGTTGCTCGTCCCGCAACCCCAGCACCGGCACCGCGTCCGGCTCCAGAACCGGCACCGCGTCCGGCTCCTCGTCCGGCTCCGGCTCCGGCTCCGATTCCGGCTCCTCGTCCAATCCCGGCTCCGGCTCCCCGTCCGGCTCCTGTGAGAGGACTTTGGTAGAGCTAGGTTATACCATTTTAGATTTTAGATTTTAGATTAGAGAATTGCGAATGACCAAAAGCAATGTGGTCACAAGCCCCGTGATTCACTGGCGAAGCGAGAAAAAAGCTCGAATCCGGATCGCAAGCCCTCGGAGTTATCAGTGGGGTCGCTTTCTTCAATCTAAAATCTAAAATCTAAAATCTAAAATCGATTGACTGATCGAGCTCAAACTTTGGATCACTGACCTACAGTTGCATTCTTTTTTGCAACTGGTATCAGTAAATGGAATTAAGCCACCGCCGGCGCGGTGGCTTAGCTATTTAATAGCAGTTAGAATAATAGAATTGTCCAGCAATTGTGGAGAAATCGCTGCTATGTATTACCTGCGTTTCTTGCTGCTAATTCTGCTGTTGCCGATGATTGCGTGCGATCGAGCTACAGATGCGATCGCCCCTGCTGTGGGCGACAGCGGCCCCGTGTCGCAAATTCCCTCCCGTGCACCGCTGGCAAATGTTGGGACAAATCAAATTGTACCGACCAAACCGCTTTCGCCGCAGCCAATCCGCATTGTTGCAACTTCTTTGCCGCGGCCAGGAGCCAGCGATAGCGCCTCAAAACCTCCTCAAGTAATACCGATTCCCGCATCGCCAGTGCTGCAAGTCCCTCCAGGCTTTGTCGTCAACGTTTTTGCTGACAATTTAGACGCTCCGCGATGGCTGGCTTTGACGCCGACAGGCGATGTTTTGGTAACAGAAACCCGGCAGAATCGGATTACGCTGTTGCGGGATGCCAACGGCGACGGGGTTGCTGAGGTTCGCAAAACTTTTGCAAGTGCCCAAAACGGGTTAAATATTCCCTTTGGCATGGCTTTTGGCGATCGCTATTTTTTCCTCGGCAATACTGCTGAAGTCCGCCGATTTCCCTACACAAAAGGGCAGGAACAATTGACTGGTAGCGGTCAAAAAATTGCTGATTTACCGGGCGGTGGCTACAACCAACACTGGACGCGAAATGTTGTCGTTTCCCCCGACAATAGCAAGCTTTTCGTATCAGTTGGATCGCAGTCTAATGCCGATGTCGAACCGCTGCCGAGGGCGTCTGTTCAAGTGATGAATTTGGACGGCAAGAACCAGCAAATTTTCGCTTCCGGTTTGCGAAATCCGGTGGGATTGGATTTTCACCCAACAACCAATCAACTCTACACGACAGTCAACGAACGCGACGGTTTGGGAGATGATTTGGTGCCGGATTACTTCACAAGAATTCGTCAAGGCGAGTTTTACGGCTGGCCTTACGCTTATTTTAAGCCGAATTTGCTCGACCCGCGCCACTCCAGAAATGGCAATAGCGATCGACCTGATTTAGCGGCTAAAACATTAATGCCGGACGTGCTGTTTCAGGCGCACTCGGCGGCTTTGGGGCTTCAGTTTTACGACGGCAAAACGTTTCCCAAAAGATTCCTGAACGGGGCGTTTGTGGCGTTTCGCGGCAGTTGGAACCGGAACGCTGGAACTGGTTATAAAATCGTGTTTGTACCTTTTAATGCGGCGAACGGACGCCCTCAAGGTTATTATGAGGATTTTCTGACTGGTTTTCTCACAGATCCGTCGGGCCCGAAAACTTGGGGACGGCCGGTTGGTTTGCTGGTTTTACCTGACGGGAGTTTGCTGTTTACTGAGGAAGCGAATAACCGGATTTATCGAGTGCAGTATCGCGGGTGACGATGGGGGGATTAATAAATTCTTCACCAGCGTCTACTTTTTGTTGAATCAACAATGGATCTTCTTTTCTAATTTCACTATTCAATTTGAGATTCGCTGGGTTGGGGCGGGTTTTGTAGAGAGATTGTCTGCTGTTGGTTGTGATTGCGCGATCAAACCGCCTCTACAACCTCGAATATATCAGAACGATCGAGATTTTGCGATCGCGCTTTAAAATCCAGAACCGGGTTGTCTCAGAAACTCTGCTTCTTCGGGGGTTGTTTCGCGACCGAGAATTTCATTGCGGTGGGGAAATCTCCCAAAACGCTGGATTATTTCCAAATGCTGCATCGCGTATTCAATGAATGAATCGCTGTCAGGTTCGCCGCTGAGTTGGCTAAATAGTTCGACAGATTTTTGCTGGTTTTCTAAGTTTTCGCTGTGTTCAAAAGGCAGATAAACAAATAATTTTTGTACAGTCAGCAATTCGCGATCGAATTTATTATTAACAGCGTATTCGGCGGTGGCTAAAGCTTTGCTGTCTGTGGCGAATGCTTGGGGCGTTCCCCGAAACATATTACGCGGAAATTGATCGAGCAGTAGAATTAATGCTAGGCAATTTTCGGGGGAATCTTGCCATGAGTCGAGTTGACCGGAGGCGGCTAGTTCGTATTGCGGCAGAAAGCGCGATCGCACTTGGGCATCAAAATCCGCATCTTTTTCAAACCATTTCTTGTGGACTTTGCCAAACTCAGGAGAGTGCGATCGACCAAACCAAAAATCTAAAACTTCATTCATTAGCAATCTAGATATGCGATTGATTGTTGATTAAAGCTTCTGTGTCTGTAGTTGCACAAAATGCGCTATCTGTCCAACTACAAACCGCAGCGATTAATGATTAGCAATGATGACTTAGGAACCTTTGTTGTCCGGTGCTTCAAGTTACGAACTAGCAAACAGTCTGTCCCAAGTTTTGCCTCCCACAACTCCGTCTACAGGAATATCCGCTTGTCGCTGAAATCTTTTCACTGCATTTTCGGTTGTCGGACCGAAAACGCCATCAATTACGATCGGGTGTGGGGACAAGCCCCGCGCGTTCAACAACTTTTGCAGTTTCTTCACATCGTGCCCTTTCGAGCCGCATTTTAAAATCCTTTTATGGTGTCTCACTGCTGGTCGATGGCAATCATCAGTAGAGCAAACTGCGGAGCCTGCTGCATAGTTTGCTCTACTTGTGCCCGTCAAAACTAATAGGGCGAGAATTGCTAGTAAATAATAAAAAGTCTGCGATCCGGCCATACTTTCCCTGTTAATTTTTCAAGCGTTTTTTGCAAGTTGGACGATTGTTTGAGGGTGAGAAACCGGGTTTATAGGATGGGGGCATCCAATCTTGATTGACCGGGTTTCTGGCAACAGTCAACCGACATTCTACAATATAAGTGGCTTTACTGCAAAATCTCCGATCGTGCAAGTTAAATTTTGTTGCTCTTTGGTAGCAGCAAAGGTAACAATAACTTCGCAGGCAACTGCAACTGTCAGGATTACCAAGTTTCGCGCCAGCGGGTAATCGCAAACGTCATCATTCGCCGCTGAAGGAACCCGATAGTGTTGGTTCCAAATTATTTCGGAGTAATCGGCAGCTAATCCGACGTGCACGCAGGGAAGGGAGACACTGGCACAGTAATCCTTGACTGCTTGCCGCCCGACACTGTTATCAAAAGTATCGATGACTGTGGCGCTGTTTGCCAGCAGCCGATCGGCATTGGCGGGTGTCAATTCTTTTGAGTGCGCGTCAATGCTGACTCCCAAAGCGCGATAGAGGTTGTTGGCGAGAATTTTGGCTTTGAATGCGCCGATGTCCGATCGATAATAGGGTTGAGTGGAAAGGTTGCGTTCCTCAATGCGATCGCGATCGATGACTTTTAACTGACAAAAGCCCGATCGCGCCAGACTTTCTGTAATATTCGCACCCAAAGCGCCCGCCCCGCACACCGTTACCGGGAAATTTTTGATCTGCGACATCACTGCGGCACTTCTGTAAAGTTGTTCGTGAAAAAATATACTCATGGTAATCAAGAATTAGCGATTTTCGACGACTCCAACCAATGAATGCAAGTCGAAGTCTTTGTCCGAGCCGCTGAGACAAATCCCCGCACTCATAACTGTCAAGTCATTTTTGGCGATCGCAGAAGTGTGGTGTTCTCCCGTTCCGCTAGTCCATTCAACCAGCCAATAATTTTCGCGATCGCAAAAATCCCGCAATTCACCGCCGCCCATTTTTAGGGCCCGCTGCAAGCGCTTTTGGGCCCGCACTTTCGGATCGAAACCTTTAATATTTCGGGACACCAACTCATAAACAGTTCGCATTTCGGGTGTCATCCCTTTAAAGCGAACTTCTTGAGGCAAAATCAACTTTTTCAAAGCTGCTTTCAATTCCTCAGACGGCAGCGGATCGGCGCGTCTATCAATCTCTTCAAACCACAAACAATGACCGTCCCAGCGCGCAACTATCGGCTCAAACTGCGAACCTTCAGTTACTAAATGAACTGGTACGGGTTTCGCAACACCCGTGCGCTGTTTAGCATCAGATTCGTTAACAGGATAAGCCAGCCACGTTTGCCCTTGCAGCACGCAAGCCAACTGCAAGCGAACGGGTACGAGCAGTTGCAAATACTCGGCTACTTGCGGCAAACTCGGTTCCTCAATCACCGCAGCATTTTTCTCATTGACTGGTCCAAAAATAGCCCATCCTTCAAAGTTGCGCGGCTGCGGTTGAAAAGTATAAACCATTGAGCTAACCCTTATCCGCACGCTTCCCCCGCGCACACAGGGAGCCAGGAATTGGGTATCGAGTAAGTGCCCTTCTTTGGCCGCAAGTTGGCTGAGAATTCTGCGAATATCTGCCACTGAAGTGACCTCCTTAATCTTACTTTTTGTTATCAAAGAAACTTGTAGTTTAAGAAAATATAAAGATTGCTAAACACTATTGACAGGAATTAATTTCCTAATCTAATATTGAGCGAACCTCGCAACTTAACCTTGTAAATATCTTAAGTAAATATGCTGCAAAAGCTTTATTCTAAGTGGGTTGTAGTCACTGCTTTGACACTTCCTCTTTTTGGCTCAGTCCAGGTAGCTAAAGCTCAGAATACCTATGGAGCTACTGCCTATTCTCCGACTTCTGACGCCACTGGTATTAGTTGGGATCATGCCACAGAGAAAGAAGCACTAAACGCAGCAGTAGCCGTCTGCAATGAAAAAAGCGGAGGTGCTAACGATTGCGAAGCGCTGACATCTAATAGTAATAATTGTGGAGCGATCGCAGTAGGCAAAGGAGGAGCTGGTGCGGGCTGGGGCGAGGATCAAGCCGCAGCAGAAGCTCAAGCTCTCGCAGGTTGCAGCGAACTAGAGGGCGGCAGTTGTAAAGTGCAGCTTTCAGCTTGCAACAACTAATTAAACTGATAAAAATCGGTGGAAGAGGTGTATATTTTGGCTGCTAAAACAGCTTAAAAAATAGTAAATGTATGGTGTGCAATGCACACCATACCAAATACAACTCAGCTAAAATTAGGGTACGCAATGCACACCCTACGGAGTTAATCTCCTACTTCGGAAGTAACTGCATCGGGTGGCAGCAAACTTTCTAATCTATCTTTAGACCAATATTCAGTAGGGTAAGCAAGTGCAATAATATCAGAGAGTCGAATCAGCCACGTAACTTGCCCGTAAGCATCGATATGTTCCGCCTGTTCGTTAGGGGGAACTATCACCAAAAGTTCCACAAACTCCCCGAACAAATTAGTCGGGATGCCGCCGAAACTACTATTATTTGTTTTAATCCAAACTTTACTGCCTCGATCCAGAGCTTCTTGGAGTCGCTGGCAGAGCAAACTGGATTTTTTGAGCTGGGATTTTTTGGCTTTCGACTTTTTTCCCATAGTTTTAAGAAGTTAAAGTAGTTGTATTGTGGGTTGCACAGTTCGCTGCACAGTTAGCTGCACAGTTCGTAGCACAGTGGGTTGAGATTTAGCGCAATCGGAGTTTGGTATAGAAACGGACTGAAGCAAAAAGGTCGATCGCCCCGTCGCTACCCCATCACTCTAGTCTATAAGAAAGCGCTGTACTGCGATCGTAATAACAATTTAATCGCAAAATGGGGAAATGACACCAGCTCAAAAAAAATGCCACTGTCGCCAAACTCCAAACGCTGGTTGTCATCAGTGATTCGCAATCTAAAATATAAAATCTAAAGTGGTATTACCTGCCGTATCATGTTACACAATCAGTCAACTAGGCCCGTGTTTCTACTGTGCCCAAATGCAGTATAATCGGCGGAATATTCCCAAATCGTTTAAGTAAAACAATGGACTGGCGAAAGCTCATTCATCCAAACCCCAAAGCTTCAACAAGTCAACCAGCAGCGCCAGAAACTCGATTGTCTGTAGAATTTTTGCTAGGGCTCTTTGCTGCGGGATGGACCGAACAGCAGGTGTTAGAGAAATATCCTGCACTCACTTCGGAAAAGCTGCGCGCTGCTTTAGCTGCTGTGGATTCCCAGTTAGTGTCATCCATCGCTAATCCCGAATTACAAGAAATTATCGCTCAAACTAGAGAATAATTTACAATGCTAACACCTGAAGGATTGCGGGCTGTTTTTCGTTGGCTGGTGAATGTATCCGTATATAAAAGTTCTACTTGACGCGATAATTCCAGGTTTTGATAGCTAAATCTATAAACCATCCTAAATTAGTGGGTGTCTCCTTTGCGTAAGATTTCCACCATTCCAGAGTAGTGTTATCAAGAGGAGGAGTAATACCTTTAAGAAGATTGATAAGTAACCAAAAAGTATTATTATAACCTAGTGCAGCTTGCGTTAAGTACATATTAGGTTTACACCATTTTAACATTCCATGCCTAGTCATTCCTGAAAATGTATTAGGTTGAGGTTGCTCTTTTAAGTTGATAGTATCATTGGTACAGACTACCCATTCTAAGAAAGAGTTGTGAGCAAAGGGGTTGCCTCCTTTTTCTAAAACAAATCCAAATCGAGCTACGGGTGTTTTGATATTTTTATGAACGCTAGTTGGCAACCAAAGAAATAAAACGATTCCGTTAGTAGTGTTAGTTATTTCTGCCACTTTTTTGTGATTCATTCCATCCCCAGTTCCATACAATATTTTTCTGTAAGTGGTACTAACCATTTCTTTTACTTTTGGCTGAGACAAAAGCAAAGTTCGCAACTTCAGAAAATCTGTATGATAGTCTGGTGGGAGCCTACCTACAAAATTGCGAGTAAAAGCAGGTAAACTGCTAAGATCTAAATTAGGAGAGATTTCTGGCAACCCAAATACAGGGTAAGAAATTTCATAAATTTGACTTAATAGTTTAAATTGACCTGAATTATGATGATTTTGTACAGCAAATTCCCAAAAACAAAAATCTTCTTCAAATTTTGAAGCTTCTTTGTCTGTGTAATTATCATAGTGAAAACTCGGTGCGATCGCTATCATTTTCACGGGCAATGAATAGTCAATTTTATCCTCAAAGCATTTATTTGTGAGAATAGCTTTACGATAACGAGTTAGCTGCGAAACTAATCCTCGATCTTCTTCATTTTTCAACTCAATAATTATCGGCTGATTTTCGGATTTGGTACAGCACAATAAATCGCATCGCTGCATTTTTACAGTATGCTGTCTTTTGATTTTAATTAGCGAGGGAAAGATTTCATCAAATTTCTCATCTATATAATCTTCCAAATCCATCTCGGATTGAAACCTGATTTCACCACCAATATAAATTAACTTGCGATTAGCAGTTTTTACCCTATCATTCAACCTTTTACCTTGGGTTGATAGATGTTTTGCTTTGAGGTATGGCACCGTAGCTATCCCATAAAGTAAGCATTGCCCGCGAGCTTAACTCACGAGCCATGCCCAATTATATCACTTGTCATCTCTCACAGGCAGGGACGTATCCAGAATTTCCATCAACAATTCCAGTCGGGAAGGACGACTCAACATCGGCACTAAATTCGGTAAGGAGTAGTAATCACCCGCAAACGTAAAGGTTTCCACCGATACTTGTTTGTCCTTCAATTGCTTCTGGACATATTCGCACCAAGCACCAACTCGCACAATCACAACATCAGGAATTACCCCCAAACTGCGGCAGTAATTCTGATAAGCATCTGCAAAATAAGGTGCAGCGTTTTCGCCTTCATCTGTTACGATAATGAATTGCTCGACAACCTGCTTTTTAATTCGCATTGCTTCCACCGCGCAACCGCAACTTGTGCCGCCGCCACCGCGAATGTGCTTGAAAGCGCGTTCCCAGTCTGTCAATTCGCTGCCGTTTGCTTGCACTGGATACGGCATCGTGTCAAAGGCATAAACGAACAGTGCAGCCTCGGAAATGCCGGAAATCAAAGCAGCGAGACGCTTCCCGACTTCGATCGCACTTTCCATTGAACCCGACTTGTCAATCAACAAACCGGTTGCTTTCGCAATCTTGCCGCGCTTCTTCACCTGTTCGTTTGTCACCGCTTCCAGCTTCGCCGCCGTTGCTGTGTCGAAGTTCGCGCCCGCGCCCGCAACACTCGCTTTGTAAGCAGAAACCCGATCGCACTTTGCCGCTTCATCCAGCTTCGAGTCAATCAACTGCTTGACTTCCGCGTGATCCATCGCGCCGCGCGACTGAATCGATTTCAAATTGTTGATGACTTCCTGCGGCGACATCGAGTTAATCAGCGCGGCCAAAACTGTTGGCGTTAGCTGTCTGATCGCACCAACTGCGATCGTATACGGAATCTTGTACTCAACAATCAAATTCGCCTGTTCCGCAGGTGTCGCCGCCTTTGCTAACTGCTTCAAAACGAATGCCAGAGAGTCTTCCGGCGGATTGTCTTTAAACAGAATAGCATTAGCGCGATCGCTCGGCTTGACGTGCAGCGTTGCGTACAAATGCTTCATCGCCTTGCGGTTGCGGATGGCGGCGCGATCGAAAAACTGTGCATTCTTTTCCCGCGATTTCAGATAGCGAGTGACAGCAGTGCGCGCGCTGCGGGGCACCTTATTCTGGTGCTGCTTCATAAAGTCCACAATCCGCGAAACCTCGTAGGGAGGGAACTCTTGCAGCATCATAAAACCGGCATCTCGGTGTTCCGTCAGCGCCGAAGTCAGCAAATTTCCGGCAAAAACTTCCTTGTGATCGCGCACGTCGCCGTGACGTTGATACCACACTGCTAAATGACCGTAAAAAATGGGGTCTAATTCGATAATTAACTTGTGAATTTCTGCTACTTTTTCTAATTGACGGTGCGGAGTTGTGAGCAGACTGTTGAGCATTTCCAAACGCAAATCGCGCTCTGCTGTATTCATATTCATTGGTGTTACCTTCCTATTCGATTTTGGATTTTGGATTTGAGAAGTATTCAAAATCGGTGGTTGGCAGTTGTTGCACGCTAGCAAGTGAAATTTAAAAATCACCGCGCAAGTTTGGGGAGCTTTTTTTAGTAAACCTATGGCTAAACCTAATAGGGTCTGTATGTAAGCTCTCGCGATTGGGGCGCGGCAAAAACTGCGATTTTAAGTTAACTATTTCAGGGAAACTCTTTCTAATTCGATCGCTCTCAAGTCTGGTTCAACCCAGCTATTTCGGGCTTCCCAAGACATCAGCCGGTCGCGCGTGTAGTAGCGAAATGGTAAATTGCGATCGGCATATTTTGCAATCAAACCGTTAGCCAGATGTACGATCGAGCGATTTTGGCTTCCATCGGCGAGATACCCGCGAATAGTTCGCACCCAAAACAGAGTTAGTGTTTCGTGATACCCGCTGTTTTTTGTGGTTTCAATTCCTTGAGCCGAGTTGTAACGTTTAATGCCATTGCGAATCGCATTTATCGCTTCTTGCTCTGAGTCATAACACAGATACCAAAGGGCAACGGTTAAATGTGCTTCGTGCGTCCATTGACTTCGCGACAGGTTGCCTTCTTGGAAGGCATGAATCAGACTGTCTATCTCCTTGGGCGATCGGTAAATTGCCAGTTTTTTTCTCATGGCTAATACCCAATTTATTTTTGAGGACGGAAGTCTTCAATACAAACAGGATTACTTAATTATGATCCTGAATTAACAACAAGAGTTTATAGCGCCTAAAAGGTCACTTCGCGCAAGTCAAGAAAGCCGTTGGCACATACGCAGGAGTTGAACCCGCGACCAGTTCCTTAAAAGGGAATTGCTCTACCAATGAGCTAGTATGTAAGCTTCCTTTGTTGGGGCGCGAAGTGGAACTTTTAAGCGTCGGATAGATATAAAAAATTTAGCTATAAAAGGCAGCGCACAAGTCAGAGAAGCTTTTTTTCACGCTCTCGAAAGGTAGGAATTGAACCTACTATTCGATTTTAAGTGGAACGTTTTTAGTTTGTAAGCTTCTTTAGTTGGGGTGCGCTGTCTAATACGTGCTTTAAGTGAATTTCTAGCCGTAAACAGCTTCTGGCCGAACAATTAAATCACCGCTGGGACGGCGATCCAGAACGTAAGACTCGAAGCGATCGCCCTTGACATCAAAATGATTTGCCAGACGTTCCTTAATAGCCTTGTCGCTCATTCCTGCCGCGATACCCAGTTGGTCTTCGGCCAGATCGTAGGAACGTCCTTCAAAACGAATGTGAACCATTACCGATACCTCCTAGAGCAATTTTGGATTTTGGATTAGTAGCTTATCTGCTCTCGACTTTGGCTTTTTGTGAGACTTAGCAAATTGCCAGTATCGGTAAAGATTCACGAAATCGGATAATCTTTACTGAAAGAAGCGCCGTTCTAAATGATAAGCTTGTTTAATTTGGCGGATTTGCTCAGCCTTTTTGGTTGATTGAAATCTGGCTGAACTTGTCTGTTCTGAATCCGCATCAAATTCGTTAAAATTAGACTGATTTCGTACAACATCTGACTCGAACAGAGTCAGTTTGTAACCGAACAGTCTCGTATAAAGTAACAACATGACCATCGAGTCTATATTACAAGACTTTCAAATTGATGATGGTTGAAATTTTGAGCAATATTTAGTTGTCAAGGTTCAGAATTTGCACGAAAAATACAGGTTTTTGCTTGTCCTGCGCTTTCCATACTTACATACTACATAAATACTACATAAATGTCAAGGGGGTAGCAAAAGTTTTTTATATAAAACTTACACCAGTTGCGAGAAACCTGGTTTTTTCAGGAAAATATTTCGTTGCTACCTGCCGATTCGGTAAAAAACCGGGTTTCTAGGGTGGGAGTGCGATCGCGAACTGTAACATCGATCAAACGTCCTTAACATAAGAAATGCTATCGCGAATATTGTGGAAGCCAGCAGACTCGTAAAGATGCAATGCACCTGAGGAATTTTCAGCATCGACGCCGAGAATAGCAGTAGCCACACCGGCAGCTTTGAGTCGATGCAAACCAGCCAGCAACATCGCTCGTCCCAATCCCCTTTTGCGGAAGCCGCGCCTAGTGCCGAGACAAGCAATCCAGCCTTCATTGCGCCCGGTACGATCGCACTCTTCCACACTAATCTTGCAGTAACAAAAACTGACAAATGTGCCGTCATCAGCAACAGCAATCAAGTCTAAATCATTTCTGTAATCGGGTTTAGCTAACTCGTGCTTATATTTATCCACCGTTAAATCGTGATGATTCCAGTGATCGATAAACGACTGGTTGAACATTTCTACCCAAGCTGCTGCATCCTGTTCGCCGGGGAACTGACGCAGCGCGAAACCTTCGGGGAAGTGCGGTTCTGGGATCGGTTCAGAGAGCGATCGCGCCATTCGGCAAAAATAGCGATCGACCTTAAAACCGCAACTTCCCAGCACCGAAATGCGATCGCAATCCTCAGCGCGAGCGTAGGTTCGCAGCTTCACGCGCCCGCCCCGCATCGCAGACACCTCGCGCATCCGCACTTCACCCCAGGCGATCGCGGCTGCTTCCACATCGCCTCCGCGCGCGTAGGGGTGAACGCGAAACCACAGCCAACCGTCAATTACTTCCCCTGGTTCAGAAATCCACAACCGAGCGAAACCGATTAATTTTCCCTCCACACCTTCCCAAAGGCGGATATCGCGGGCTTTGTCTAGGGACGGTTGGTTAAATTCTTGTTCTAATTCCGAGATGGAAGTGCCTTCATCGAGCCGATCGACTTCTTCGCAAGTATTGATTAAATCGGCGATCGCATCTAAATCGCGATCGCCCGCATAGCAGCGCGCCGAGAGATTGGCCATCATAGCTAATCACCATTTCCTGTTGTTATTCAGTTTAAAAATAGCTTGGGCGATCGCACTTTTATCGATCGGATCAGCCGATCGGTCGATCGGCATTCAAAATCAGACAACGCAAACACCCAGGCGCATCGAACCGCTACAGCAGTTGACTGCACTCGTGAGTTTCGATAAATTCAGGTTCAGGATGGGAGTAGAAGGACTTGAACCTTCGACCTTGAGATTAAGAGTCACCTGCTCTAACCAACTGAGCTATACTCCCGCATCTAACCTAGTATAACACAACCGTTCTGAAAAATCAACTATTTTTGTAAAAAATTGTGGCGATCGCCCTTACTCCAATATTTAATTTAAGTTTGAGCGCCCTGATTCCACATTTCATTTAAGGGCGATCGACCTCAAGAACCTCCCCAGATTTGTGCAAAACGTGCGGCAGACCATCCAACCAAATCTGATACTTGGCCATCTCCAATCTAGACAATTCGCTTGACTCCATCTTGGCGCCTATTGCATCCACACAGAAAAACTTGCTGTGAATTAATCAGTAAGGTGGACTTTGGCCCACCCTACTGATTCTAATTGGTTCCGAAAGTGTCTACTTCAGAATTCGGGAGACGACACCGGCGCCCACAGTGCGATTACCTTCGCGGATGGCAAAACGCATATTTTGTTCGATCGCGATCGGCTGCAACAACTTCACAGTCATATTAACCCGATCGCCCGGAATTACTATGTTGATCGCGCTCCCGTCATCAGCCGTAAAAGATGCGATCGTACCTGTAACATCCGTTGTCCGCACGAAGAATTGAGGGCGATATCCCGCAACAAAAGGAGTGCGGCGGCCGCCTTCTTTTTCCGACAACACGTAAACCTCAGAATCGAATTCAGTGTGAGGTTGAATTGAACCGGGTTTAGCAAGCACCATCCCCCGCTCAATTTCGTCTTTTTGGATGCCACGAAGCAACAAACCGACATTATCTCCAGCGATTCCTTCATCCATAATTTGCTGGAACATTTCAACGCCGATAACAGTTATCGTGCGAGTGTTTTGGATTCCCACCAATTCCACAGTATCGCCGACTTTGATTTTACCCCGCTCGATTTTGCCAGTTGCGACAGTTCCCCGACCTTTGATCGAGAACACATCTTCAACAGCCATCAGAAAAGGTTTGTCAATATCGCGATCGGGCGTAGAAATCCAGTCATCTACCGCATCCATCAAATTGTAAATGCCATCGACCCACTCATCCTCGCCGCGCTGAATTTTCGGATCAGCAGTCATCTTTTCCAGCGCTTTCAGTGCCGAACCTGCGACAATTGGAATATCATCACCGGGGAAACCGTAAGAACTTAGAAGTTCGCGAATTTCTAACTCGACCAACTCCAAAATTTCCGCATCGTCCACCATATCTTTCTTATTCAAAAAGACAACCAACTTCGGCACTCCCACTTGCCGCGCTAACAAGATATGTTCGCGAGTTTGAGGCATCGAACCATCTGCCGCCGACACGACGAGGATTGCACCATCCATTTGAGCGGCACCCACGATCATGTTTTTCACGTAATCAGCGTGACCCGGACAATCAACGTGAGCGTAATGGCGATCGCCAGTTTCATACTCAACGTGAGCCGTATTAATCGTGATTCCCCGCTGTTGTTCTTCCGGTGCAGCATCGATTTCATCGTACTTTTTAGCCTTGGCCCGACCCTGTGCAGCCAGCGTCATTGTAATCGCCGCTGTTAGGGTAGTTTTGCCGTGGTCAACGTGACCGATCGTACCGACATTGACGTGGGGTTTGTTCCGTTCAAATTTGGTGCGTGACATTACATTTGATTCTCCTTTTAGAATTGTTGTTTGTTTTCAATCATTAGTTTTTAGTCCTTAGCCTGTTCTTAATGAGTAAGGATCGCTCGCTAATGATTAAAACGAAAAGTGGAGGAGTCGAACCTCTACAGCTTTCGCTGCACCCTGGTATTCCAAACCAGTTGCCATCCACACAGCCGCACTTTCCAAGTTTTTGATTTTTAACCGCAGATAAACACTGATTAACGCAGATATATTGAGAGTGGGTGGTATAGGAGTTGAACCTATCTGGTACCGGTTAAAAGCCGGGTGCATAACCGCTTTGCTAACCACCCATAAAATCTCAGCTTTTGTGTAAGTGCTATAAAATCATTTTGTAGTAAGGACTTCACTCGTTTCTTGCCCGCAGCAATTCCAAGGAATAAAGTCCTGATTGCTAATGCTTCACTCGATAATGAAGCAACATGAAACCGTTGCTATAGATTTTGCGATCGGCAAGTTCCAAATTTGTCGGATCGAGTGCACGGGAAAAAAGAGGAATTCCCGCTCCGATTACTACCGGATTCAACTTCACAATCATCTCGTCAATCTCCGGAAAAAGAGTTGCCGCTAAAGCCCCACCACCGCAGAGCCAGATGTCTTTACCCGTTTCTTTTTTCAATTTTTTAACCAATGCAATAGGATTGTCCGAAACAAGTTCAATATTCTCATCCGGACTGGCTTCCATAGTGCGCGAAAAAACATACTGCTTCAAGGTAGGATAAGGGTTAGTTAAACCAACATTTAGCCCTACCTCATAGGTTTTTCGTCCCATCAAAACCGCATCAAACTGCTTGTTCTCTGCACGAATGCCTCGTGCTTCCTGAAAGTGAGCCGGAAAAGTTTCAGGAAAGGAATCGAACAAATCAGCGAAATGCTCCCCTTCCATAGGAAAACAATCAAATGATATCATGTCCGGTAGTACAACCATAGTAAAATAGCTAAGTATACCCTTTGTAAAAAGCATCCTATCTAACCAA
>NZ_JAUBUI010000100.1:0-18562 GCF_036705385.1 Microcoleus sp. B3-A4
CGCGTCATTGGTTTTCTCACCGGATGGTCTTGGATTTTACATTCTTTATCTCTATCACATCTTTAAAAAAATGGTATCAGATTCCCGCATACTTCTTAATTGGAACCTTTGTTAAAATCAGAATATCAACAAAGTCACTCAAAAAAGGAGAAACTTAAGATGTTAGAAACAAATCTCGGAGAAATTAGAGCATTAGCTGAAAATTCAGACCCAATTATTGCCGATCCCCCAAACACCAAATTACTCACAGCGCCATTGCCAAATCCAGGCAGCGATCCCAACTTTTTTGACTTAACTTCCAATGACGACGCATTTCAATTAGCAAATGGAATTCTGCGGAATACTCCCGGAGGTTTGCGGGCTTTAGATGGTAACGATTTTGTCAGAGGTTCCGGTGGTGCGGAACTGATGAACGGTAACAGTGGCAGAGATACTTTAATCGGAGGTTGCGGCAGCGATACTATTCGCGGCGGCCAAGATTTTGACATTCTTTATGGAGAATGCGGCAGCGATTTTGTCAGCGGAGATCAAGGTGATGACTACGTTTATGGAGGCACGGCTAATGACTTTATTCGCGGTGGTAAAGGGAATGATGCTTTAGTAGGAGAGAGTGGAAATGATACTCTAATCGGTGATGCTGGAATTGATAGACTTTGGGGAAGTGAAGACGCAGATATGTTTGTCCTCCGCACAGAAGTGGGAGCAACTTCGGGGGAGATTGGTTCGCTTCAACCGCCTCCTAGCAGCAATTTTGATGTAGATGAAGTGCCTGCCGATTTTATTCTCGATTACAATCCGGCTGAAGGTGATGTAATTGGATTGGCGTCTGGATTGACGCGAAATGATATTGTTTTGAGCGAAAGGTTTTTGACAATTGGTGATGCCAGAGATTACGATAGCAGCGGCCCTTTTCCTCCGGAACAGCCTCGAACTCTGGAGTTGAGATTGCTGAATACTCAGGCGACGGTGATTCGGGAAGCTAGCAGCGGCAATATCTTGGGTTTGGTGAAGGATGTTTCCCCGGATCAACTTCAGTTTAGATCTGTATCGGATGGGACGATCGCTCTAGGATAATTACCAACTGGTGGGCAAGGCAAATCTGCATAGCACGGAGGGGCGGAACGAAACGCCCCTCCGACAACAACAAGGCTCTCAATCCTCGTTCCCAGGATCTGCCTGGGTAGGCATATAAGCGAGGCTCTACCTCCCGATTCCTGACATAAATTCAACAATATTTAAGATTGCCAGAAATCCGCCACATCATATCCCATTTCGGTGAGCATTTGCCGCAGCAGAGGTAAGCTCAAACCAATCACATTTGTGTGACATCCTTCGATTTTTTCGACAAATAAGCCACCTTTACCTTCCAGTGCAAAACAGCCTGCACATTGCAAGGGTTCTCCGGTAGCGACATAAGCCGCTATTTGGCGCGAGGTAACTTCCGCAAAATGAACTTTTGTAACTTGACAGCGAATGAGCGATCGCGACCTAGCCTCACCAAAGTCATCGAATCTAGTATCAATTAAAGCATGACCCGTATACAGTTCGCCCACCTTACCGCGCATTTTCTGCCAGCGCGAGATTGCTTCTTCCGCATCCTTGGGTTTGCCGTGAATTTCGCCATCTATAAGCAAAATTGAATCGCATCCCAAAACCAAACAAGATTTGGGATTAGGGATTTGCGGGTGAGAATTAGCCAGTAAAAACTTAGCTACAGCCTCAGCTTTTCCCTCTGCTAAAACCTGCACTAATTTATTGGCATCCCTCATTTGTATTTGCCCTTCATCAAATTCGCTGGGGCAAATCACAGCTTGAATGCCCGCATTTTCTAGGAGGCGACGGCGCGCTGGAGAAGCTGAAGCTAATACAAAAGTTGGAATTTTCATCATTTAAGAAGTTCAGTTGACAGTTGACAGTTGACTGTTGACAGTTGTCAGTTGTCAGTTAACTGTGGTGAGGTTTCCAGCGAACAGTCAACAGTCAACAGTCAACAATGCCCCATGCCCCATGCCCAATTCCCAATTCCCAATTCCCTAATAAACAGAGAAAGATTTAACAACTTTCTCAAAAGCTTCTTTTACTTTGGGCCAGCGTTCTTCGGTAGTGGACACGTTAAGCGTAAAAAGTTTGCCGCGGCTGACGGCTACACTCGCTAAGTTGTGGCGTTCTTGGTTTGGCAACTTAACGGCATATTCTAAAATGTAATAGTTTTTCGATCGCGATTCACGAGCTTCTGCATTGACTAATTCAGCTTCGCGGCCCGAATCACTCGGGGCGATCGCACTTTTGCTGAGCTTGTATCCCACATCCGTCGGCGTTCCCAAATCCGCCAGAGTTTTGTCCTTGGCGACTTGACTGATTACCACGCTGACGTTCTCGGTTTGCTGAATCAAATCGCGGAATACCACATCGGGCCCGTTAGAAACCGCGATCGGCAGCCAGCCGTTAGGATAGAGAAATTGATAGCCGTCGCCAGTATCAACGTAGCTTTTGAGTCCAGTGACTTTAGACACACAACCGGTCAAGGTGAGGCTTAGAACCACCAGAAGTATTGCCGCAATTCGTTTGAGCATTCTTTTTACAAGTAGGGTAAAACAAAAATATTTAATTTTAATTGTCTCATCAAACCTTGCCCCTCAAAATAGTTAAGCTATGGATCGCTGTTTGTGTATCGGCAGCGATCCATAGCCATATAGTTTAATTGTTAACAAAATCATTACAGGTGAGTCAGCCAGCTAATCAGTCCGTGCTTGGTCGAAACTTCTAAAGCCAAGAGAGAAACAAAGCCAATCATGGCAAGGCGGCCGTTTAAGCGTTCGGCGTAGGGAGTGAAGCCGGTGCGGGGTTCGTCATCGACGTATACTTGCGGCTCGATCGCAAAATTGTTCATTTTGCCTTGGTCGTCCAGCATTAAGCCTCTGTTACTCATGTTTTTTTCCTAAATGGTTTTTAGTGTACTGTAAATAAATGTAACAGACTTGTGAAGATATGTAAAGGATTGTGAGAAATTTTTTTAAATACCTCGATCTGACACCAGTTTAAAAAAAAATGCAACTGTAGGCAAGCTCTAAACCCTTATACAGTCAGTTTTTCCCCAACCTAAAATCTAAAATCTAAAATCTAAAATGGTATGACTGTGGGTAGACTATGGGCCCCGGAGGGGGGAGGATAGAGTGGAGAGGCACGAAAGTCGATGGTGTGTGGCAAATCCAGTCTGGGTTTGACGAAAATTGTGGAACGGAGGAAAAATTTATGCGGGCCAGTCTGGAAATGCGGTGGTTTTATAGCGGTGCACTGCCAAAATCGCTCAATCAATGGTTTGGAAGCGAGAGTCTCGGCGCGTATCTTTCGCCTCCCGAAGAACGGGAAGACATATATTTGTTAGTACCTAGCTGCGACTACTTGGGAGTGAAGCTTCGTGGGAAAACCTTGGAGGTAAAGTGGCGTCAGGCAGAGTTAGGGACGATGCAGTTCGGCAACCGCTGGGAAGGCAAAGCCGAAAAGTGGCTGAAGTGGGTTTGTGCGGACACGATGGCGCCGATACCGGCGGATATTTTGGCGACAGGAAAGTGGGTGGCAGTTAAGAAAAAGCGAGCGCAGCGTCTTTATCAAGTTTCGGCCCCTGGTTCTCTGATATCTGTGCCTGTGGAAGCCCCAATTCCCCAAGGTTGCACCGTGGAACTTACTCAGTTGAACATTAACGGCAGCGCGTGGTGGACTTTGGGATTTGAAGCGTTTGGCAGCGAAAGTTGTTTGACAGAAAGCCTGCAAACAGTAGCTAGTTGGACTAGCAAGAATTATCAGGCGCAAAAGTTAAAAGCTGAGGATTCTTCTGCTTATCCGATTTGGCTGGCAAGCAAGTAATATCAAACCCGGCTTCAATAATACCTCCTGTATTTTTTAGTCGCCCTCTGCTGGGACGAGAGGCAAGTGTAAACGCGGTTTCAACCGCCGAGTCTGACCGTCCTGGACGCCACTGACATATATAGTAAGGTGCTCTACTACCGGAAATCTTCAATAATATTTCAATAACGGAGTCTGACGCACCTGAGATGTTGCACCATTTTCAATTAGGTTTTTTACGGGCGGGCAGGATGCCCGCCCCACAAGAAAACTCACTCTTTGTGGAACAGGCATCTTGCCTGTTCTTGAGAATGGTGCAAGATGCACCCTAAAAATCGATCGTCCTGTGACAGTTGGCCTTAGTCTTATCTAATCGAGGGGGTTTCTAACTATTCCCCCTCTCTCCCATTCTCCCCCTCTCCTCTTCTCTCAACTTTCCCAGCAGTTCTCAGAATTTGACAAGCCAAAATCGCCGCCCCAAATCCATTATCAATATTCACCACACCCACACCAGCCGCACAAGAATTGAGCATAGTTAAAAGAGGAGCAATCCCGCCAAAACTCGCGCCGTAACCTACACTCGTCGGCACAGCAATCACCGGACAATCTGCCAAACCCGCAACCACACTCGCCAAAGCGCCTTCCATGCCCGCCACCGCAATCAATACATCAGCACCAGCAATCACGTGCCGGTTGCTCAGCAAGCGGTGAATGCCGGCAACTCCGACATCCCACAAACGCCGCACCTGAAAACCGCAAAGTTCCGCAGTAATTGCCGCCTCTTCCGCTACAGGCAAATCCGCCGTTCCCGCACTGATAATAGTCACAGTACCCGGATGCTGCGGAGTAAGGGAATTAGGAGAAATGGCACAAATTCGAGCTTTTTGGTAGTAGCACAAATCGGGTATTTTTTGTTGCAATTGCTCGAAAACTTCCGGTTCGATTCGTGTCGCCATCACCGCTGAATTTCGCCCGCGCATCGCCTCGATAATCTCAACAATTTGGTCGGGCGTTTTCCCCGGGCCCCAAATTACTTCAGGAAAACCCGTTCTTAAAGTGCGGTGGTGGTCAATTTTGGCAAAATCGCCGACTTGTTCAAAGTCAAAATGCTTTAATTTATCCAAAGCGGCGATCGGGCTAATATCGCCGGCCGCCACAGATTCGAGTAACTTCTGTAAAATTTTAGGTTCCATTAATTAATGACTGACTAATGACTAATAACTGCGGACTATTCTGTTATTTTCAGCTCGTACAAATTCCAGAAAGCGCCGCCGAGGGCACTGTAGCGAATTCCCGAAACGCGATCGCGCACCGCCTCAAAAGTCAGCGGATTCACCATATAGATAAACGGCACTTGTTCTGCTATAATCCGCTGCGTCTCGCCATAAATTTCCTTGCGCTTCGCCTCATCAAGCTCCTGGGAAGCTTTCACGTAAAGGTCATCGATTTTCCGTTCCCAGTCGTAAACTTCCCAACCCTTAATCGGCGGTTCTCCGGCTTGCGGGCCCTGGTTGAAACTGTGCAGCGTGCCGTTAACAGACCAAATATTGTAGCCGCTGTGCGGTTCAGTACCTCCCGTAAAACCGCCGAGGTAAGTATCCCAATTCCGCGTCAACCGCAGCTTTTCCACATAAGTGTTAAAACTCAGGAACTGCGTATCAATTTGCATCCCCAGTTTGCCCAAGTCTTGCTTAATTTGCGTTGCCATTTGTTCCCGAACTTTTTTACCCGCTGCCATCAACAAAGTAAATCGCACCTTGTTGCCTTCAGCATCCAACAATTCGCCGTTACTATTATACTTAAAACCAGCACTTAACAGTAACTCTTTCGCTTTTTGCCGATCGTAACTGTAAGTTTTCAATCCCTGTTCTGGGGACAGGTAGAACGGACTTTGCGCCGGAATTGGGGAATGCAGCGGCGCGCCAAGTCCGCGATAGATATTGTTAGTCATGGCGGATCGATTGATGCCATAGGCGATCGCCTGCCGAAATTCTTTACTCGCGAACCAGCGAGACTTAACCGGGTCTACAAACGGCTGATCTTGAGCATTGCGCCCCTTATTCAGATTGAAACACATAAACACGCTGCCAGTATCCGGGCCGCCGTTGAATACCGTATATTTGCCGCGTTTTTCCTCCCGTTTCAGTAGTGGAAATACTTCCGGCTCCACGTTCAGAGTATCCAAATCGCCCGAGCGAAAATTCAGCAGTTGATTGTCAGTATTTTCGATAATTTGCCAAACAATTTGCTGGATGTAAGGCTGGACATTTCCCTCAGCATCTTTGCGCCAAAAATACGGATTTTGTTCCAAAACAACGCGCTGATTAGGAGTGTAGCTCAGCATTCGGTACTGACCATTTCCGACAATCTTTTTAGGGTCAGTATCCGTGCCCCAAGTAGCCAGGAATTTAGGGTTGCCGTCTCCATCTGTATTGTCTACAGCTTCCTGTAAAATATGAGCTGGTAAAATTGGGATTCCCCCAGCATATCTAACAAATGGAGCAAAGGGTTCTGCAACGGAAAATTCAACGCGGCGGCTGTCAATTTTTTTGACTTTTGGGAATTCGCGACTCATGCCAACTCTCAGAGTATCTTTCAAACCGCTAGGAATTTTGTCATTGAAATAAATTTTTTCATAGCTGAAGATAATGTCATCAGTAGTCATCGGTTCGCCGTCCGACCATTTCAAACCCTCTCGCAGGGTGAAGACAATCTTTTTGCCATCTTTAGAAACTTCCCACGACTCGGCTAAACCGGGTTCTAACTCCGAGGTCAAGCCGTTTTCGTTAATCAATCCCTCGTACATATAGCCAAAAACGCTGTATGCAGATTGATTTAGCGGGTAGTTAAAGGTACCCGGGCCGCTGGGGGTCGGAACGATGAGCCTGTTTACTAAGTTCGATCGGGCTGGAGTGCACGCAGACAGAGTTATAGCGGCAATTGCCACCAGTAAAATCGCCAGCCAGCGCAGTCTTGAATGTAGCATCATAGAAATTTTCATAATTTTTTAGTTTACCACCTGCGTGCAACTATGACTGAGATTGTAGCCCACCTAGAAAGTTTTTAGTGACAGCGAAATACTTTGTAATCCCGGCTTCTCGCAAAACATCTTGAACTTCCGGTAGACCAAATTCTTTGACGTTAGCGCTGAGAAATACTTTGGTTTCTGTAGAATGCGATCGGGCATGACTGAGGATACTGTGTAGAATCAAATTGTCTGTTGGGTCTTTTTTGATTATAGGTGTGTTTAAAGTTGCTTGAATAATCTCTGGATTTAATGCAATCATTTCGGCATTGTATGACATCAGAGAAATTGCTTCACGCAACCGTAATTCAATTTCATCTATTCGTTCTAGATAGTAAACTAATGACTCTTCTAGGTTAAAAGATAGAGATGCGACCTTTTCAGAGGTAACATCTCGCTTTGTCTCGCTAATTTGACGGCTTAGCTGTTCCTTAAAAGAGTTTTGTCGCTTCAACTCGTCCTCGAAAGCTGACCAAGCCTCCATATAACAAACGCTGGGTATGACTAACTGAACTGATGAGGACAAATCTCTGAGCAACATAATTGCTTCAGCCTCACGCCCTGTAACAATACTCATCAGAAAGTTGGTCTCGATATATATAATTGCCACCTAATTCCACTCCTGATTTTGTTGTTCCACCTGCGAGTAATGGCAGCAAACCGATGGCTGATATCTGTTCTGATGCTGGAGGAATTTCTGATTTCCAGTTATAATCTAAGTCATGCAGCCACGATTCTATCAGCCCCCCAAGGGTACGTTTAGAGAGCCATTTACTGCCAAAAGTCGGCATATAATAGCGACATATTTCACCAGTATTTAGAGTGCAAACAGGCTCCGATAAATTCACACCATCCCATTTGAAAATCAAAATTTGTTCCGCTTCAATAAACATAGCATAGGGAACGATCGCGTTTCTTTCAGACAGCTTAGCTAACACAGCTTTCAGCCAATCGATCGCCCGATCGACAATTTTTTGTTTTGCGTCTGCTTCTTGAGCTTGAATAATTTTAACCTCGATTAGCACGACTATGCGATCGTCCTTATCCAACGCGATGACATCCGCGTCTACAGGAAATTGTAATTCCCAGGTGTCAGTGTCCATGATTTCAGGCTTCCTAGCGATTTTGGATTAAAGAATTGACTCCACTATCAATTTTAGATTGTAGAGTTCTATTTTTTGCCCACCAAAACTACAGCATAGGCTGCAATTCCTTCTTCTCTTCCCACCGGCCCTAACTTTTCGTTTGTAGTAGCTTTGATGCCGATTTTGTCGGGTTTTAATTGTAGGACAGTAGAAAGCCGATCGCGCATTTGCTCAATATGCGGCTTCAGCTTTGGACGTTCTGCCACCACCACCGAATCAATATTGCCGATTTCCCAGCCTTTATCTAATATTAACTGATTGACTTGTGCGAGCAATACGAGACTATCAGCACCTTTCCATTTCGGGTCAGTTGGCGGGAAATAAAGACCGATATCTCCTAAGCTGAGAGCTCCGAGCATCGCATCCATGATAGCGTGGGTAAGTACGTCGGCGTCGCTGTGTCCTAATAAGCCTAACTCGTGGGGAATGTGGACGCCACCAAGGATGAGGGGGCGTTCTGGAACTAAGCAGTGAATGTCGTAGCCGTTGCCGATGCGGATGTTCATGTAAAATTTAGGTTTGGGAAGTATAGCAAAAGACAATTATTTCATATTTCCGGAGAGATATCTGAAAAAGAATGGTCTTGATTTACTGACTTTGCGGTAATTGTAGCAAAGACATACAGATGTCGGTTGGTCAGTCTGTCTTCGACAAAAAAGTTGTTTGGCATCTATCTTATAGCTGCCCTTATTGCGGGAAGGCAATCGCGTTAGATAATACTGATGCTATACCTAACGAAATGAGAAAAGATATTTTAGCAAAAGAAGGGAGTTGGAACTTGATTGTATTGGAAAAAGAACAACGTGCAACAGTTGTAACAAAAATTCTGCCTGAGGCTATGTCGTTGTCCTTACCTGAAGCTATGAAGCTAAAAAAGAAGATGCCAGGTTCTGTTTTTATCGGAACTAAATCTGAGACTGCTCGACTAAAACAGCTTTTAGCTGCTGAAAGTTTGAAAGCTTGAATCAGCAGAAGTGTTACAACAATCGCCGTTGTCGCTCAAATTGGGCTATGAGTTTGCCCGATAAATCAGATGGGATAACTTCTCCTTTCTCCCTTCTGCTATTCTCCCCTGTCCTCCAACCACCGATCGTACAAATCCAGCCGGCGCGATCGAGTTCTTTCAATTTGCTGTTGCTTGCGCCAGCGAGCAATTTCTGCGTGATTACCAGACAGCAACACGTCGGGCACCTTCAATCCCCGAAAATCCGCCGGTCGAGTGTACTGCGGATAATCCAAAAGTCCGTCTTCAAAACTCTCAAACTTTAGGGAATCTTCCTTCGCCACCGTTCCCCGCAGCAATCGCAAAACCCCATTAATCAAAGCCAAAGCCGGAATTTCGCCCCCCGTGAGTACAAAATCCCCCAAAGATACCTCGCGAGTTACCAAATGCAAGACTCGATCGTCCACACCCTCATAATGACCGCAAATCAACACCAACTGATCGCGATCGGCCGCCAACTCCCGAAACATCCCCTGCTGCATCGGTTCCCCCTGGGGAGTCAGCAAAATCACCTCCCGCCGCGGCAAAACCGGCAGCGACTCCACCGCAGCAAAAATCGGTTCCGGTTTCATCAGCATCCCCACTCCGCCTCCGTAAGGCTCATCATCAACTCGCTGGTGCTTGTCTGTGGTAAAATCGCGGGGATTGACAAAATTCACCTCAGCAATCTTTTTAGCTAAGGCTTTGCCCATCAGTCCCGACTCCAGGGGAGCCCGGAAAAATTCTGGAAATAAGGTAACTACGTCAAAGCGCACAATTATTGGAATTTTATTGATACATCACCTCTAGTTTGACCCTTAGGGGGAGTTCAGTTTTCAGTAATTGCTTTATTCTTTATAATTTCTTATAATTTCTGAAAATTTTTGCAAGTTAAATTCTCTTCCTTTGTCGGCGGGCGCGTTTTGTACAACAATAAATCAGTTTTTCCTGACAGCGACTGCAAGCAAACTCGCCGCCAAACAATTGCGGGATAGCGCGATCGGCGATCGCACCTCACTCGCACAAACAAAAATTTATTCTTAAAAAGCCCTATTGTACGCACAGCAACGGCAAAATTGAATTTCACATCCAACAGAGGAAGACACACCATGCAGCAGTTGACATCTCAAGCCCTCGAACACAATATTCCCCAGCGCACAAAAACCTCGATTATGGTCATCGGGGGAGCCGAAGACAAAGTTCACGGGCGAGAGATTCTAAACACCTTTTTTTGCCGTGCTGGGGGTGCAAACGCTCGGCTGGCGATCGTTCCGTGCGCTTCGCGAGATCCCGAAGGAATTAGCAACCGCTACCGCACCATATTTGACGAAATGGGCGTTAGTGCCGTCAAAGTAGTGGACATCCGCGAACGCGAACAAGCCGAAAACCCCGTCTGGAAAGATTACTTAGAAGATTGTACGGGCGTATTCATCACAGGGGGCGACCAACTGAGACTCTGCGGGCTGCTGGCGGACACCCCGCTTATGGAGAAAATTCGCAAAGAAACTCTCGAAGGCAAGATTACCCTCGCCGGTACGAGCGCGGGTGCTGCGGTGATGGGATATCACATGATTGCAGGCGGCGGGAGCGGGGCGTCACCGAACCGATCTTTAGTAGACATGGCAAACGGACTTAACATTATTCCTGAGCTCATCGTAGACCAGCATTTTCACAACCGCAACCGCATGGCTCGCTTGCTGTCGGCTGTGGCTTGCCATCCCGATCGCATCGCTATTGGTATTGACGAAGACACCTGTGCCTTGTTTGAGGGAGACGATACTATGAAAATTCTCGGTAAAGGCACTGTGACTATTGTTGATTCTAGGGAAAATTTTTATACCAATGAGTCTCTGGTAGGAGCGACAGAACCCTTAAGTCTGTTCAATATGCGCTTGCACGTTCTGTGTCACGGAGATTGCTACAATATGCCCCTAGGCAAACCAATGCCATCGGGAGCGTGTTCCGAGTCTGGCTGGCCCCCCGAGTGCCGCACAGCCAACTAACGCAGAACATCTCTTGTCATTGATTCGGCAGAAATTAGGCGGCATTCCGGCCGAATCATGGATACAACAATAGAATAGATTCCGAAGCAGCCACGGGCTGACGCCAGGAGGCAGAATCACAGAAAATTCTAACTTCGGGCTTTGAGTTTTTGCTAGCCATGGACTTGTACTTGTTTTTAGCCGATCGTAGGGGCATGAATTTTCAATTGGGTAGCCCATAACTGGAAATTCACTCCCAAACTGTTCGCAGCGAACAGTCGATCGAGCAATCTAGATCGAAATTGAATAAATGCTCCAATTATCTATAAGATTTCGCGCCCCATACCCCTCTAACTAACATGAAAATACTTAAAATCCAGACCTTACGCGGCCCCAACTACTGGAGCATCCGACGCCATAAACTCGTCCTGATGCGTCTGGATTTAGAGGAGTGGGCAGATAAAACCACATCTGAAATTCCTGGCTTCTACGAAGGGTTGATCGCCGCACTTCCGAGTTTGAACGACCATCACTGTTCTCCAGGCCATCAGGGAGGATTCCTGCAACGGGTCAGAGAAGGCACAATGTTGGGACACGTAATCGAACACGTCGCCCTAGAACTTCAGGAAATGGCAGGAATGCCGGTCGGGTTCGGCCGTACCCGCGAGACTGCGACCCCAGGCATTTACCAAGTAGTAATTGAGTATCAAAACGAACAAGCAGGTCGCTATGCCGCCCGGGCGGGGGTGCGGATGTGCCAGAGCATTGCCACTACTGGTTCTTATCCTGCAGCAGAATTAATCCAAGATTTGAGAGACCTTAGAGAATTTGCTGGGTCGGCGGCCCTGGGGCCGAGTACGGAAACACTGATCAAGGAAGCAGAAGCTCGCGGCATTCCTTGGATGCCTTTGAACGCCCGGTTTATGATTCAACTCGGCTATGGGGTTCACCAAAAGCGGATTCAGGCAACTCTGAGCAACCGCACGGGAGTTTTGGGGGTAGAACTTGCCTGCGACAAGGAAGGTACCAAAAATATCCTCGCCAGCGCCGGTGTGCCGGTTCCAAGAGGGACGGTGATTAATTATTTGGATGAACTGCACGGGGCGATCGAAGATGTCGGCGGTTATCCGATCGTCCTCAAACCCCTAGACGGCAACCACGGCCGCGGCATTACGATCGACATCAATTCCTGGGAAGCAGCAGAAGAAGCCTACGACTTAGCCAGCGCGGCATCAAAAACAAAAAGCGTGATAGTCGAGCGCTATTACGTCGGCCGCGACCACAGAGTATTGGTAGTCAACGGGCAAGTCGTAGCAGTCGCAGAACGAGTCCCGGCTAACGTCGTGGGTAACGGCAAGTTTACAGTAGAACAGCTTATTGAAGAAGTAAACCGCGACCCGCAGCGAGGAGACGGACACGACAACGTGCTCACCCGGATCACGATCGACAAATTGTCCCTGGATTTGCTGCAAAAACAAGGATACGCGATGGACTCCGTAGTGCCCGCCGGCGAAAGAGTATTTTTGCGCGCGACAGCAAACTTGAGTACCGGTGGAATTGCAGTCGATCGCACCGACGAAATCCACCCAGAAAACGTCTGGCTGTTTTCCAGAGTCGCCAAAATTATCGGTTTGGACATAGCGGGCATTGACGTAGTAACTCCCGACATCTCCCAACCCCTGCGCGATGTCAACGGCGTCATCGTCGAAGTCAACGCAGCACCGGGTTTCAGAATGCACGTCGCCCCGAGTCAGGGTTTACCCCGCAACGTCGCGGGCGCCGTCTTCGATATGCTTTTCCCCTCGCCTCAAACCAGCCGGGTGCCGATTTTAGCGGTAACGGGAACCAACGGCAAAACTACAACCACTCGCCTGCTTGCCCACATTGTCAAGCAGACCGGTCAGATTACCGGCTACACGACTACCGACGGCACTTACATCGGCGATTATTTGGTAGAAAGCGGAGACAATACCGGGCCGCAGAGCGCTCAGTTGATTTTATCTGACCCAACGGTAGAAGTAGCGGTGCTGGAAACGGCTAGAGGCGGAATTTTACGATCGGGCCTCGGCTTCGATCAGTGCGATGTCGGCGTCGTATTGAACGTCGCGGCCGATCACTTGGGAATTGGCGACATCGACACCGTGGAACAACTGGCCAAACTCAAGAGCGTCCTCGTCGAGGCGGTAATGCCCAAAGGCTATGCAGTTTTAAATGCAGACGACCCCTTAGTATCACGGATGGCGCAGCGTGTCAAGGCTCAAATTGCATATTTTTCGATGAACCCGGACAACGAACTGGTTGCCAAACATACCGCTGCGGGCGGGCTGGCAGCGATTTACGAAAATGGGTATTTGTCGATCTTGAAAGGCGATTGGACGCTGAGAATTGAGCAGGCTGTGAACGTGCCGCTGACGATGGGCGGCCGCGCGCCGTTTATGATTGCCAATGCTTTAGCAGCTTGTTTGGCGGCTTTTGCCCAAGGAGTGAAAATAGAAGATATTCGATCGGCTTTGTCAAGCTTCCAAGCATCGGTGGGTCAAACTCCCGGACGGATGAATTTGTTTAAATTGGGCAACTATCACGCTTTGCTCGACTACGCCCACAACCCCCACAGCTACAAAGCTTTGGGGAGTTTCGTGCTGAATTGGCCGGGACAGCGGATAGGGGTAGTCGGCGCCCCCGGAGACCGGCGAGATGAAGATTTTGTCACTCTGGGCAAACTTTCGGCCGAGATGTTCGATCGCATTCTTGTCAAAGAAGATATTGACAGGCGCGGCCGAGATCCCGGTGTTGTGGCCAAGTTAATTTGCCAGGGGATTGCAGAGGCGATTTCTGCAGGAACCGCAAAGAAATCTCAAGTTGAATACGAGTTGATTCTCGACGAAACAACGGCCGTTAACAAGGCTTTAGATGAGGCGCCGGCCGGCAGTTTGGTAGTGATTTTACCTGAAAGTGTCAACAAAGCTTTGAGTTTAATTGAAGCCCGGAAACCGATTAAGGAATCTGTGGAAGTTCAAAATGGTTTAGATCGATCGAAGTCACAGGAAAGTTTAAAACCGACTGTGGTGAATCAAGGCTAAACTCTTAAGTCTCATTTAATTAATAGGTTGGGTTGAACTTTTAGGAAACCCAACCTATTTGTTTAACGAGTCAGAAAATATCGCCTCCAACTAGCAGATAAAAGCGGGCATGAAGCAAGTTCTGAAGAATCCTGCCGATCTCGATAGAAGGCATTGTTGACTCGTGCCACACTCCACTGCGGTAGCGGACGATCCACAAGAATCAGAGGAAGCCCACTTTCTACTACCCCCTCTGTCAGAACTCTGAAATACCAACCGAGCCGTCCATTGGCGATCGCTCGTTTTGGCAAGTCTTTCATTTGCCATCGGATATAGGCTCGCATTGGAAGATAGCCCGATCGGGTCTCATCATAAAACCAGCCCTCGCAGCAAGATCGAACACCCCAAGCTCAAGCTGATGTAAATCTGCGATCGATGCCACCTCTTCAATCCGTAAAGATGTAACTTTTTGATACCACACAGCAGTCTGCCTATTACCACCTTCCCTCAAATATTTACCAATATGACTTTTATGAAGTCAAAGTTATGAATTTTATGAATTGACTTTGATAGCCGTTTCTTTAATGATGTTAGTTGACAGATTTTATACAAGTTTTAATGGCTTGATTAACAGACCCAAGTTTAAACCCGTTCGGGAGGTAGGCATGAATTTTAATCCTTTTGGTCCGTCAGGATTTTCAGACTGGCGATGGTACGTTTCTTTTATTAAGTTCTTTCTTTTGATTACCCTTCCATTCTACCTACTTGCGGCTGTTTTAGCCAGTCCATGGATATTATTTCTTTGGAATTCGCTAATGCCTGTTATGTTTGGATTTAAGCACATATCTGAGTTACAAGCAGTTGGTTTATTTTTGTTGGGGAGATTATTATTTTCAAGCAAGTGATCTTTCAGTTATAAATACAGATAAATAGAGGAAAATTTCTGATGAATAGTTCAGGTAATTATTTTACTGCTGGTTGCAGTGGTGGCTGCTTAACAATACTAATTTTGGGTATAGTGGGGGCAGTCGTTAATTATATATTGGTTGTTATTCTATGGAACTGGCTCATGCCAGATTTGTTTGGATTATCCACAATTTCTATTTTTCAAGCTATCGGAATTTCATTATTGGTGAACTTATTACGTTCATCTTCACCTTCTGACAATTCATCACGTGGTTGAGTTTGCTGCGTTTATTGCTTTGTGATATTGGCTTTAGCTTGATTCCCCTGCAAAACTTATCAGATATTTTTAGGAAAAAGATCGATCGCCTTTTACCTTTTAACTACCGCCCACTGAGTCACCGGTGCAAGCGGTTTCCAACCCTGAAAAGAACCGATCGCCCCTACTCGCTGAATCCCAATTCTAATGAGTTCCCCGCCATAAAGATCGTGCCATTGCAAAACTTTAAACTCGCTCTCAACTGTCACCGCATTAACAACTAATCGGCCGCCTTTACCTAAAGCATTCCAGCAAGTTTCCAGCACAGCTTCTGCGGTGACACCGCCACCGATGAAAATAGCATTCGGTTGAGGCAAATTTGTCAGGGCTTCCGGCGCTTCTCCCGCGACAATTTGGAGTTCGGGAACGCCGAAAGTCGAGGCATTTTCAGCGATGTATTGCAATCGAGTCGGATCGCGTTCGATCGCGATCGCCCTGCACCGAGAATGACTCCGCATCCATTCGATCGCGATCGAGCCACAGCCTGCACCCAGATCCCAAAGCAACTCTCCGGGAATCGGTGCTAACGTTGACAGAGTAACGGCTCGAACCTCCCGTTTGGTAAGTTGTCCGTCGTGACGATAAGCAGCATCCGGCAAACCCGAGGTACGGGGGACAATCACAGTTTCGCGATCGGCTGCAACTGCGATTGCGATCGTGTTCAAATCCGCCAAATCCGATTCATTCCAGGCTGCTGCTACCCCCTCGATCCGCCGTTCCGAGTCTCCTCCCATCCGCTCGAATACAGTCATCAAACTGCTGCCAAACCCCCGCTGCGTCAACAATTGGGCAACTTGTGCTGGCGTGTGTCTGTCAGCGCTCAACACCAGCAAGCGCGCGCCCGGCGACAAAGCAAGGGCGATCGATGCGATCGGGCGATTTGTCAAACTGAAAGTCTCAACTTGGGCCAGCGGCCAACCCAAACGGGCGCAAGCAAGACTAAAAGCCGATACCGCCGGAATCACAGTCATTTCCGAAATGGGAATGTGGCGCGACAGCGTGACGCCAATTCCGTGACACATCGGATCGCCGCTTGCGAGCACGCACACAGACTGTCCCCGGCGGCGGAGGATGTCGTCAACTGTGGTCTGCAAAGGTGATGCCCAAACCAATTTTTCGCGGGTGTCGTCGGTTGGTAGCATTGCTAGGTGACGGGCCCCACCAACAACGACTTGAGATTGAGAGAGGAGGGTAAAGGCGATCGGGCCGAGCCCCGAAAGTCCATCTTCGCCAATCCCCAGCACCGAAAGCCATTTGTGCATTGCGCCCTTACCGCTAATTACTACTTATCGATTCTAAAGAATAATATAGGATTTCCATTCATAATTCTTTCTTCTACTTGTTTCATTCCGAGTCTTTCTGCGACTTTTTGCGACTCAATGTTTTGGCGATCGCAACTTGCGACAAGATAGTTAAAGCCAAGTTCATCAAAACCATAATCCAATATTTTGGTTGATGCTTCAGTAGCGTAACCTTTTTTAAGTGCTTTCGGCAGCAGTGCGTACACTAACTGGGGCTGTGCTTCTTCAAAAAAATACCACAAACCAACAAATCCAATAGTTTCTCGATCGCTCTTAGTTTCGAGAAACCACATACCGAATTGCTTTTGGGCAAACAGCTTTTTGTTGTCGGCAAGCATTTCTTCAACCTTTTGTAGCGACCAGATTTCGCCGTCGCACAGATATCTCCTCACATAGGTATCGATAAAAATTCTATGAAGCGTGTTAAGGTCGCTCTCCACAATCTGTTTCAAAACCAATCTCTTAGTTTTAAGTATCATGGGGATTATTTTTTGAGGATCACTTACCTATATTATTCGATATTTTTGTGCATCTACTATATTACCATTGGCTGAGCGTAATGTTATACTTAGCGATTCTACTTTACAATAGCTCTTGCATAAACTTTTGATATGTCAACCACAGATTTAAGGCAGATGCAACACAAAGTAACGCAGATATTTTTAATAAATCTGAGTGAATGAATGCTATTTTATCTGCTGTGAAATCACAAATTTATTCCGAGATACTTTAGCGCAGAATTCCCACTGTGAAAAGATAATAGCATTTTATTTATCTCTGTGCCACTTTTTCTCGGTGGCATACAAAGCTAGAGCGCTCGGCGCACTGGTTCATAAAGTTATAGATACAAAAAAAACAAATATTAAATATGAATAACAAACAGAAGGAACTTATCGGGTTCGGCTGCGTAACTGCGATCGTCCTGTTATTCGGATTCCTAGGTATTACGGTATGGGAGTTGAGAGAATTTCTAGGTATATATAATCCCCCTTGCCTTAACTACAATTCTTGGGAAGTAGAGCCTTTAATTGTGGGTCAAACGACTAAGCTAAAAATCGGGAGTACCGACGCCGCTTCAGGGTGTATTCCAGGAGATTCTAGGCAGTCCGAGAAACAGTGGGTATGGTCGTCTGACAATGCAGGAATCGTCAAAGTTTCCTCAGAGGGAATTGTGACGGGTATTGCGCCGGGAAAGTTTGCCGTGTTTGCAAAAAAAGGTGGAGAAACACTCTCTATGTCCGGTATTGTTTACCCGCCTGATTGGACACTTCGGATTCTACCAGAAGTTGCAACCGTGCGCGTGGGCGATCGTATTACCTTTAAAATAATTCTCTCCGATTCAAAGGGGAGATTGCTTCCGCCAGTGACTTATTTCCGATTTTCGACTCCCTACTCTCAGGAACCCATACCTGGTGCACCTAGCAAATCTCCCAATCTGGAGCCGTTGCTCGCTCAAACGCAATCAGCGGGCACATTTCAAGCGCTGCGACCTGGAACTGTTACTATTACTGGGGGAATGGGCGATCGCACTAGCGAAGCAAAATTAACTATTAAATAAAAAACAAAAATCCTTCCATTCCTAGGAATCTCCGGCAGCGAATCATTTGAACTGTTCCTGCTTATCCGCTGCTGGTATATGCCTTAGCTTATGTACAAGTATGCTTAGGCCCTGCGAGCGTCCCGCACAGCAAAGTTTATATATCTCGCTTCGTACTCTCACAGCCAACACTCCTCTAAAACCCAAATTGGGATGCTCCCCATATTACCGGACTAGATATCACAATAAGTCTCTAAAAAATATATTTTCCCCAAACAAAAAGCGCCCCTATTACTAGGAGCGCTTTTTGTCAATCAAAAGCTAAAACTTAGCCGTTGATAGAAGGAGCAACCATTGCTACTGGAGTTGTTTCACCAGCAGCCAAATCAAGCGGGAAGTTGTGAGCATTGCGCTCGTGCATTACTTCCATACCCAAGTTAGCGCGGTTGATCACATCAGCCCAAGT
>NZ_JAUBUI010000101.1:0-18471 GCF_036705385.1 Microcoleus sp. B3-A4
TGGTGGCTGCGGGCTTTTTCATTCGTTTATTTTACCAGCTTTTGATACTTAAGTCTTTTTTGACCTGAATCCTTACCCTGAAACTTTAGATGAATTGTGCCGAGTCAGCGGAGGTCATCTGCGAAACTTGATGGGGATGCTGTTTGGTTGCTTGCAGCAAGAAGACCCTCCTATTTCGCAAAATGTGTTGAAATCAGTGATTCGCAGTTTCCGCGACAGTCTCAGTCGTGGCATTGATAATGATGAGTGGGAATTACTCTTTAAGGTGGTGAAAGAACAAAGCATTAATGGAGATAAAGAATACCAAGATTTGCTGCGAAACCTGTGGGTTTTTGAATATGTAGACACTCAAGGAAATTGGTTTGCGTTGAATCCGCTGTTGATGGAAACTGACAAATTTAAGCTGTGGCAGCAGCAAAATTCTTGAGATTATGGTAAACTCAAATCTAGCCGAAGATATTGCATCAGAAAATGAGCGATCGCTCTCTACTTTGGTACGGACGATCGCCCGCTTTCAAGGAAAGTTTTCTTTAACTATAGTGCGCTGCAATTATGCTAGCTTGCGTTTTGCAATGCTGGAAAAACTGCGCGATCGCTCGACTGTTGAATATCAAGAATTAGTCCTCGAACCGGCGACTAAAACACTTTATCAAACCCTTCTCAATACCGTCCAAGAGCAACCGCCGAAAGCTTTAATAGTTTTCGGTATAGAATCGGTGGTGGCGATTGATGATCTGCTAGCTGGGGCTAATAGAGCGCGAGACCAATTCAAACAAGATTTTGCTTTTCCGTTGATATTATGGGTGACGGATGCTGTACTGTCTAAATTTAGTCGATCGGCTAACGATCTGAAGTCTTGGGCTCCTCCTCCCATTCAGTTTACAATACAGCCCGATAATTTGATGAATTTGTTGTGGCAAAAAGCAGAGCAAGCTTTTGCTAATGTTGAAAATTTCAAATTAGATGACTGTAAAATTGAGTCTTTGAGGAATGACCTGTCAAGTTTTGGAGAAACATTAAACCCAGAATTGCACGCAAGTTGGCTATTTATTGGGGGTTTAGTTGCATTTCATAAAAGTCAAATAGATTTAGCACTAGAACATTATCAGCAAAGTTTGGCTTTTTCGCAGCAAAATCAGCAGTGGGAAAGGCAAGGAATTGTCTGCCAGAAAATTGCCCAAGCTTACAACCGCCAAGCTGAATTGCACCGGGCTGGAAGTCAGGATTATTGGCAAAAATCTAGAAAGTATTTACAGCAATATCTGGAGAGTTTTGAGCAAGCACAACGAAATGATTTAGCGGCTAAATGTATTAGCGAACTTGGCGAAGTGCTGCGACTTTTACAAGCTTGGGAAGAGTTGCAAAGTTTAGCAGTCAAAGCCTTAGAAATGCACGAAAATTGTGGCACTTCGAGTCAAGTAGCTGAAGATTACGGCTTTTTGGCTGAGGTGGCGCTGCAACGTTATGAGTGGGAAAAAGGTTGCGAATTAGCTAAATCAGCATTGTCTGTTTTAGAACAAGCAGAAGCTGGCAAAAAAGAGACTGGTTTATATCTGTTACTTTGGGCAAAAGCGCAGCGAAATCTCAGTCAACAGTCGGAGGCTGTTAAAAACTTAGAAGGGGCTAAAGACAATACGCAGCTTCAAGATGATGTGCAGCTTTATCTCAGGATTTTAGAAGAGTTGAGAACTCTCTATTTTGAGCAAAGCGAATATTTAAAAGCATTTGATTTAAAACTAGAACAACAGGAAGTTAAAAGCAAATATCGACTGCAAGCTTTTATTGGCGTCGGCCGTTTGCAGCCGCCGCAACAAACAATTAATCTTGCTTTAGAATCAGGTCAGTCAAAAGCTGAAATAGTTGAGGAAATTGTCGCCGCTTCCGGGCGTTCGCAGGATGTTAAACGGATAATTGAACGGATAGGTACACCTGCTTGCAAGCTGACTATCATTCACGGACAATCTGGAGTAGGAAAAAGTTCGATTATTCAAGCGGGGTTAGTTCCAGCCCTGCAACTTACAACTTTTGACGCGCGGGACGTATTGCCTATTTTATTGCAGTCTTATCATGATTGGGTGATGGATTGCGGTCAGTGTTTGCGATCAGGAATTGCAAAATTAAGAGGTGAGAGTTTATCTACTCCTATTGACACGCCGACAGCTATTCTGGAACAGTTACGACTGAATCAAAATCGCAATTTATTGACGGTATTAATCTTTGACCAGTTTGAGGAATTTTTCTTTGCTTGTCAAGACCAAAGTAGCAGGAGAGAATTATATGATTTTTTGGCTGAATGTGTCAATCAGATTGGTGAAGTCAAAATTATCCTCTCGCTGCGAGAAGATTATCTTTTCTACTTGTTAGAATGGAATCGCACGACCAATTTATCGATGATTGATAACGACATTCTCAATAAACGTATTTGCTATTACTTGGGTAATTTTTCGATACCCGATGCTAAAATTGTTCTCCAAACCTTAACAGAAAGGTCTCAACTTGATTTTTCTGAAGGTTTGGCAAACGCCCTGGTAGAAGATTTAGCAGGTAAACTTGGCGAAGTGCGGCCGATTGAGTTGCAAATTGTGGGGACGCAATTGGAAAAACGGCAGATTACTAAACTGGGTGAATATCAGCAACTTGGCAGTCAGGCAAAGCTCAAACTGGTTAAGGATTTTTTAGATGAAGTTATCGCAGATTGTGGTAAGGAGAATAAAGATATTGCCAAAGTTGTCATGTATTTACTGACGGATAAAAAGGAAACTCGTCCTCAGAAAACTTTTGCTGAATTAGCAGCAAATTTACGAATAGAGTTAGTAGAATTAGAGTTAGTTTTAGAGATGATCGTTAAATCGGGATTGGTATTAGAAGTGCCGGGAACTCCGAAACGCTACCAACTTGTTCACGATTATTTAGTGCCTTTTGTCCGCCAATGGGAAAATGCTAAATTACTAGAAATAAGGGAAAAAGTTAAGGAGGCTGAAACTTTAACTCAGAGCGCCGAAGAACTCCTAGAGAAAGTACAAAAAGATTGCGACCAAATACAAGAGGAATCAGAAGAGTGGTTAGCAAGACTAAAGAGAGCTTTCAAAATTGTGGCTATATTTATTATTATTAATATAATTATGTTGAGCATTATATTGGTCGATCTCATTATAAGGGGAGTAGCGTAACAACAACTAAACCAAGCATAGAAATTGATAAAATTAGAGCGATCTGCAAGTGATGCTTTGAGACTGTTTGAGTTGGGAAATAATCAAATAGAGCGATCTAACACGCAAGCTGATACAAGAATGTGAACTACCCGCCACTAACCGCAAGCGGCTTGATGGGGGCTTCTGTACTCACAGGCGAATGCCTCAAAACAGACTGACGCCCGCTATGAGGTCTTACTTCCCCTCCTACAGCAGAAACGGCTGTTCCATCCGTCTGTAGCATTCTGATTCCTTCTGTTCTAATATTTGCAGCAGCGTTTCCATCTCGATCGTGATGAGTGCCACAATGGGGACAAGTCCAGTCCCTTACATCGATCGGCATTTCATCTATTTGATAGAAACAATTAGAACAGAGTTTGGAACTAGGGAACCATCTATTTATCTCTACTAACTTTCCACCCTTACGTTCTAATTTATAGGCTAGAAAATTAGTGAATATTCCCCATCCACAATCAGATATTGCTTTAGCTAAGCTATGATTTCGCACCATGCCTTTGACATTAAGATTCTCTACTACGACAACTTGGTTTTCGTTGACTAGCTTATGCGAAAGCTTGTGTAGAAAATCTTGACGTGCGTTTGATACTCGCTCGTATACCCTAGCGACTATTTTTTTTTCTTTGAACCTTGAGTTACTACCATCTTCTTTTCTGGCTAATTTTTGCTGTTTCCTCTTGAGATTTTTTTCATGCACAGCTAAATGTTTGGGATTGCTATATTTAGATACTTTCTCTCCATCGTGAGTTACTGCAAAGTGCTTAACGCCTAAGTCAATACCTATTACATTGCCCTCAGTTGAACTCCGTGGCATTTCTCCCTCTGTCTCAACTAATATCGAGGCAAAATATTTTCCAGCAGGTGTTTTGCTCACGGTAACAGTTTTCACTTTTCCATCAATCTGTCGATGAATCTTAGCTCTCACTTCCCCGACTTCACCAGGAATCTTAATAGTGTTATTGGCTAATATTTTGACGTTTTGAGGGTATTGAATAGATTGCTTACTTTTCTTTGACTTGAATCTCGGAAATCGGCTTCGACCCTCAAAGAAATTTTTATAAGCTGTAACTAATCTGAGAGTAGTAGCCTGCAATACCTGACTGTAGCAATCAGCCAACCAAGATGTTTCTTCTTGTTTCTTGAGTTTGGGCAATATGGCATTTAGCGCTACTTGTCCTATTCCTTTACCTGTTTCTTTGTAAGTCTCGATCGACTTATTTAGGGCAAAGTTCCACCACCAACGCGAACAACCAAACGCTTGAGCCAACTTTTGTTCTTGGCTGTGCGTTGGATAGATTCTAACTTTGATAGCTTGGTGTTGCACGAGATATTTTGACGACTTCTCTATGTTGAATATAAAATTACTGTGTAGCCTTGTCAAGCACAGGGTTGTTTTTCGTTTTTTGGTCGCTCCATACCTTCGTACTACGACTTCAAACAAGGAAAATTACTTGGGGGAGCTTGGGTTCAAAGTCAAAACGCTGAAATTTGGTCAACCGGTGCACAGTGCACACCCTACAAACTCAATCGGT
This sequence comes from Microcoleus sp. B3-A4, assembly GCF_036705385.1. NCBI lineage: Bacteria > Bacillati > Cyanobacteriota > Cyanophyceae > Oscillatoriales > Microcoleaceae > Microcoleus > Microcoleus sp. B3-A4. The sequence continues at coordinate 4,742 of NZ_JAUBUI010000101.1, forward strand.
GCACAGTTTTTGTAGACGCGGTTTCAACCGCCGTCTGCATCTATAGTCTCGGCGATTGCAACGCTCGCGATCTCGCAATGACACGCTTAGCTAGCCCAAGCTTATTGGCCTATCTTCCGGAATCCCGCTCTAGCAGCCGCCAAATGTGCTAACGTACAATCAAAAATCCCCAAATTTCAACTATCGGGAGATAGATCACTGTGTCCGCTCAAGCACCTCCAACTCCCAATTACAAATGGTTTAGCTGCATTTCTAGGACTGTTTTCACCGCATTGTGCCTGTTGCCCCTTTTCAGCGCTGCGGGATACGCCCAAACTCCCCAAAATAGACCCATCAAAATCGGCGTAGTGCAGCGGTTTGGCACCAAAGCAACCGACAAACTAACGCTGAAAGCATTACCGGGCGACAGTTTAACATTGAGTTACAAAACTCCTCAAGGCATAGAAACCAAAACTGCTGCTAGCGTCAAGTTAGAAATAGCCCCAAAACCTCTGGAATCGCCCTTAGTAGAAGAACGAGTTGTTCTGAGCTCCCACCGCAGTTTCGAGAGTGCAGAAGATAGCGCCAATCAGTGGCGCGCCCAGGGAATTGATGTAGAAATTGCTCAACCTTTTCGCTGGCAAGTTTGGGCGAAAAGAGATACTTACAACTCTCCTTTGGTGCGGCGCTGGCTGTTGCAAAGTTTGCAAGCTCAAGGGAACACAACAGCTTTTTTGGATTCCAAAGTTTTTAAACAAATACCCCAGGCATTTTGGGTTTTAAACGGCTTTCGTTTCAACCGCAATGAGTTGGATGTGACGGCGGGGAAAAATGTGATTGAGGTATTGGAACAAACCACCCAAGAGGCGACAGCTACTGAACCAGAAAAAGCAATTCAAGAAACTCACCGTTATGGCGGCAGTTTGCACCTGCAAAAAAATGCTTACGGCACTTATACTTTGGTAAATAAAGTGCTGACCGAAACTTATTTGCGGGGTGTTGTTCCTCACGAAATAGGGGCTTTTTCACCTTACGCTGCGATTGTCGCTCAAACTATTTTGGCCAGAACCTACGCCCTGAGAAATTTGCGCCGATTTGCTGTGGATAATTATGAGTTGTGCGCTGATGTTAACTGTCAAGTTTATAAGGGTTTGACCGAGGTTTACCCGCAAAGTGATAAGGCGATCGCCCAAACGAGCGGTTTGGTGCTAACTTACGAAAATCAGCTAGTAGACGCGCTTTATTCCGCGTCTAGCGGCGGCGTGACAGCCTCTTTTAACGATGTGTGGCAGGGCGCGGAACGTCCATATTTGCGATCGATCGTCGATTCGCCTAATAATGTCTGGGATTTGTCAAAGCAGAGTTTGTCTGACGAAAACAACCTCCGCCGCTTTCTCAGTTTGCAAAAAGGGTTTAATGAGGAAAAAGAAGACACTTTTCGGTGGCGCGAACCAGCTTCTTTGACAGCGATTGGTGGATTTCTCAAACAGTATCTTCAGAAGAAACAGCACCCGCTGGCTAATTTGAAAACTGTCACTCAGGTGGAAGTGGTAGAAAGGTCGCCCGCAGGCCGAGTTTTGCAAATGAAGGTTCAAACTGACTTGGGCCCCATCGATATCGACAAAGACGAGATTCGCAATGCTTTTTACCCGCCGATTAGCACGCTTTTTTACCTAGAACCAATTTACAATCCCGACAAAACTCTCAGTGGTTATGCTTTTGTCGGAGGCGGTTTCGGGCACGGCGTGGGAATGAGTCAGACTGGTTCTTACAATTTGGCTAATTTGGGCTGGAATGGATCTCAAATTCTGGGCTTTTATTTTCCCGGCGCTCAAGTTGTGCCGCTCAGCGATAACATTACATCTTGGCGCGAATAGTCGATCGCACTCGGCATAAGAGGCGGCGATTTAATTCCCCATTAAACAAACAAAGTCCGCCTTTGCGGACTAAATATCAGTCGTAAAACTTTTAGATTTTAGACTTGGGATTCTAGATTGGTTTCACAGTTAATCTAAAATCTGCCATCTAAAATCTAAAATTATTTTGTCAGCTATCTGCTCCAACAGCTATGAATTCATAGCTGGGAGTGACAGACTGCTGGCGGCTTTGTTGCAATGTTAGACACAGAAACCCGGTTTCTTAACATAATTGCCGTATTTCAGCTTAATTCTGGAAACGAGAAACCGGGTTTCTTAGGGTATCACGCAGAGCGTCGTTTCTTAGTAGAGCGCTTCTTCTTGGTGAGTTTCGATCGTACAGTCAGACTTGGGATAGGCTACGCAAGTGAGGACAAATCCGGCCTCGATTTGGTCGTCGTCCAAGAAAGATTGGTCGGATTGGTCAACTTCGCCTTTGGTGATTTTGCCGGCGCAGGTGGAGCAAGCTCCAGCGCGGCAAGAGTAGGGGAGGTCGAGTCCTGCTTCTTCTGCAGCATCAAGAATGTAAGTATCGTCATCAACGTCAATGGTCTGGTTAATTCCTTCGGCTTCGCTGATGAGGGTAACTTTGTAAGTTGCCATGCACTAAATCCTCTCAAAAATTCAACAAGATTGATAATTTTTCCTAATGCAACCTTCAAGGCTCTATTAGCTTTGAGGTTAGGTCTTAGGTTCGTTCCCTCTATGATAGTAGGGGAAAGAAGCAAGGTTGCAACACTTATTTACAAAAAATTTGAATGGGATTAGTTATAACTTTTTCTAATTTCATCTTTATTACTTATACCTATCTTGGATTCAGCCTTGTGATACTGTTGCCGCAAGACTTGCGCTAAATAATCCGGTTTCTAGGAAAAATCCTGTTTTGAGCCGTACAGCACAAAAACCTGGTTGTTGGTATGCGGTGTGTCGATCGAGTTTCAGCAAGACTTGCTGCAAGGCAAGTCCCAGCAGGCGGTGAAATGTATAGTTAGATCGCATCAAGACTTGGGGGTTGAAGGCTCGAGCGAATAAATCGCACCACAACCACAGCTTAAAATCTGGGCGATAGAACCCTAAACCCCAGCAGCGCAAGTCTGTAACTATCTAAAATCTTCTTAAATCTCAAATCCCATGACTAATATTGATACTCGCTTTGGTTTTTCGGTTAATTCTCCAATTCGCGTGGGCATTGTGGGTACTGGTTTTGCCGCTAAGTTGAGGGCCGAGACAATTCAAGCTGATGGGCGATCGCACTTAGTAGCGGTTGCTGGCCACAGCCCGGAGAAAACCGCAGCATTTTGTCAAGGGTTCGGGGCAGAAGCTGCCGTTTCTTGGCGCAAGCTGGTAGAAAGAGACGATTTAGATTTGGTGATTGTCTGTACGGTGAACCGGGATCACGGGGCGATCGTCCTGGCCGCGCTAGAAAATGACAAGCACGTTGTGGTGGAATATCCTCTATCTTTAGACGTATCTGAAGCAGAAAGGGCGATCGAACTTGCCACCCAAAAGCAAAAACTCCTCCACATCGAACACATCGAACTGTTAGGCGGTTTGCACCAAGCAATCAAAGAATCTTTGCCCTTAATCGGTAAAGTTTTTTACGCCCGCTATGTTACTATTGCTCCTCAACGTTCCGTACCGCAGCGGTGGACTTATCAACATTCCCTTTTTGGATTTCCGTTAGTTGGTGCAATTTCGCGACTGCACCGATTTACTGATTTGTTCGGGGAAGTAACAACCGTTAACTGTCAAGCTCAATTTTGGGACAGTCAGCCGGATTTCTACAAAGCTTGTTTGTGCAACGCACAGTTGCGCTTTCCCAATGGCATTGTGGCTGAAACTGTTTATGGAAAAGGAGAGACTTTTTGGCAATCGGAAAACATTTTTACCATCTACGGAGAAGCAGGAACGCTGGTTTTTACTCCTGAATCCGGTCAATTAATTCAGGGAGAAAATCGGCAGGACATCAAAGTAGGGACGCGGCGTGGTTTGTTTGCCAAAGACACCGATATGGTGTTGGAATATTTGTCAAACGGTACGCCTTTGTACGTGAATAATGCAAGTAGCTTGTACGCTTTGAAAGTGGCAGACGCTGCGAGGCGATCGAGCGAAACCGGGCAAAATGTGGCGCTAAGGAGTGCGTAAGTCCTCGAATACTTCCTTTATCTATTAGCCGGCTCAGGCGGACGAGAGTTTGACTTGCAGAGCGGTTTCAACCACCTCTTTCATAAAGGAGGTAAAGAACTTTTAACTCGCTCTATATTGGAGAGTCAATGAAATCCTACTGGGAAAATTTTCACTTAAATTCAGAAACTATCGGCTTAATCTACGGTTTTTTGGGTGTAGTTGGATTTAGCTTGACATTACCGGCAACCAGAGCCGCTGTGATAGATTTAGACCCGCTTTTTGTAGGTTTAGGACGCGGATTAGTAGCAGCTATACTAGCAGCCTTTACTCTGCGGATAACGCATCAACCCATTCCATCAAAACAGCAACTTGGGAGTTTATTAGTTGTCGGATTGGGAGTTGTTTTGGGATTTCCGGTACTATCGGCTTGGGCAATGCAGCAAGTACCTGCCGCCCACGGTGCTGTGGTGTTAGGAGTGTTGCCTTTAGCAACAGCGATAGCGGGGTTTTTACGAGCTGGCGAGCGCCCTGATTTCCGCTTTTGGATTGCCAGCATTGTCGGTAGTACAACCGTTGTTGTTTTTGGAATTATTAGTGGCGCCGGCCAGCTTCATCCCGCAGATTTAGCTTTGTTTGGAGCTGTAATTGCTGCTGCTTTGGGCTATGCTGAAGGTGGGCGATTAGCTTTGAGTTTAGGTGGATGGCAAGTGATCTGCTGGGCATTGGTGATTGTAGCTCCTTTTGAGGTTTTGCCAACAATATTTGTGGTATTAAAACAAGGTTTGACAGCTTCACCAATAGCCTGGTTAGGTTTTGCTTATGTGAGTGTTGTTAGTCAATTTATCGCATTTTTTGCCTGGTATCATGGTATGGCAATTGGTGGAGTTGCACGGATAGGTCAAATTCAGTTATTGCAACCATTTTTGACGCTTCTGGCTTCGGCAATTCTGCTTAGTGAGACTTTAGAGCCGATCGCCCTAGTCACGGCCTGTTTGGTTGTTGCTAGCGTAGCTGTGGGTAAAAAAGCATCAATTAAGCGGGCAGAAGATTTGTGAGGCGATCGCTTTCTCAACAGGCTGCTGAGTCCAATCATTGACTTTCACCTATCGATTCCATCTAACGACAGATGTAAAGCCGGGACTATTTCTCTTCAATACTAGCAATCAACTGAATTTTTAAGAGAAAAGTAATGTTAGATATTGATGAAATGAGCTAAAAAGAAATACACCAGCTGCGACACCAAGTAGGATACGGTCATCTTGGCTGCATACACGAAGGCAAACCCTACGTGATGCCAATGAGTTATTATCTCGAAGATTCGGACATCTACCTGTTTACAACCGAAGGCATGAAGACTCATGACATAGACGCAAATCCTGAAATCTGTCTACAGGTTGAAGAAATAAATGATCCGCTTCATTGGCGCAGCGCGATCGTGAATGGTCGAGCCTCCCGCCTCACAGTTCAGGAAGACATCGATCGGGCAATGCACTCGATCGAAGAGCGCAATCCCACGCTCTCACCTGCTATCAATCGAACCTGGATTGATGCTCAGGGACGTTCAGAAGCGATCGCAATCTACGGCATCGACGCGAGTGAAATGAGCGGACGCACGACTGATGGAGTCAGCAGTCGCTAAGAACCGAGATACCTCAAACGTTCTAGCATGAATTAACTTTATGCGATCGCCATTGATGCAGATGCCATTGCCCGTGCGATCGCCTATGCCATTGAGCAGCCCGGTGATTTTGATGTGAATGAAATCATCATCCGTCCGACACGTCAAGAACTTTAGAGTCAGAGAACATTATGAAACAGCGAAAACTCGGCAATCAAGGATTAGTGGTTTCGGAACTAGGACTCGGCTGTATGGGGATGTCCGAGTTCTACGGCATAGCCGATGAGTCAGAAGCGATCGCCACCATTCATCGCGCCTTAGAGCTAGGCGTGACTTTGCTCGACACGGCTGATATGTATGGTGTCGGTCACAATGAAGAGTTGGTCGGCAAAGCAATTAAAGACTGTCGAGATCAAGTAATTATTGCCACGAAGTTTGGCAATGTACGCGGTAGGGACGGCAGCTTTAAGGGCGTCAATGGCAAACCCGAATATGTCCGCTCTTGCTGTGATGCCAGTCTCAAACGTCTGGGCGTAGATACGATCGACCTTTACTACCAGCACCGAGTCGATCCAAACACTCCCATCGAAGAAACCGTAGGCGCAATGGCGCAGCTCGTCCAAGCCGGGAAAGTTCGCTACCTTGGTCTTTCCGAAGCCGCGAGCGCCACGATCCGCCGTGCCCAAGCAGTGCATCCTATTTCGGCACTCCAGACTGAATATTCGCTCTGGAGTCGGGAGCCAGAATCCGAGATTTTGCCCACCTGCCGAGAGCTAGGGATTGGGTTTGTGCCTTATAGCCCTCTGGGGCGTGGGTTTCTCACGGGCAAAATCAAGAGCCGCGACACGTTATCTGAGGGAGACTATCGGGCTGGGCTATATCCTCGCCTTCAAGGCGATAATCTCCAGCAAAATCTGGAATTAGTCGAGCAGATAGAGCAGATGGCCGCCGCTAAGGGCATCAAAGCTGGACAGTTGGCCCTGGCATGGGTATTAGCCCAAGGCGAAGACATTGTGCCAATTCCAGGCACCAAACGCCGCACCTATTTAGAAGAAAACATTGCTGCAGCCGCTGTAACGCTGACTCCAGCAGAACTAGACCAGCTCGCCAAAGCGCTGCCATTAGGAATTGCCGCCGGCGATCGCTATCCCGATATGAGTACCGTCAATCGTTAGGAATTGGGGCGAGTAAAGTATTCTTAACTACGGCTAAATTTTGGAAAAGAGCGATAAATCATGTCAAAACTTATTGTTTGGGGAACACCCGTCAGTACCTATGTCCGTACCGTCCGGCTGCTGCTTGAGGAAATAGGCGCAGACTATACCCTCCACAGCGTTGATATCTTCAATGGTGAAAGCCAGTCCCCAGAGTATCTTGCTAAGAATCCCTTTGGTAAAATCCCCACCCTTGAAGTAAATGGGGAACTGCTTTATGAAACGGCTGCTATTACCGAATACCTGGATGCCACTTTAGCCGATCGCAAATTTAGCTTTTCCGATCCAATGCTTCAAGCTCGGATGCGTCAAATCATGGCGATTATTGATAGCTATTTCTATGGCCCTGCGATTACCACCATTGTGATTCAGCGATTGATTGTGCCGAGTCAGGGGGGTAACACAGATGAGGCTAAAGTCAAAAATGCGATCGCGCCTGCACAAAAGGCTATAGAGGCGATCGAGTCGCTAGCTACGCCTAGCCCCTATCTGCTCGGCAGCCAAGCGAGCATTGCCGATTTCTATCTGATTCCCATCTTTATCTACTTTTCCCAAACTCCAGAATTTGAAGTGATTACCGCTCAAACGCCAAAACTACGGACGTGGTGGGATCAGGTTAGCCAGTTGCCCAACGTCAAAAAAGTGTGCGCGTAATTGCAGTCAAGATGAAGCCCTTTTAGGGGCAGAAATCAGCGTGTCGGCTCCCGATGGTAGCGTAACAATGAAAATTATGTCAGTCTTGACGGTTTTAATCGGTCAAGAACGGACTTGAGGAAGTTTAATGCAAGCGGATTAATGCAGTTGAGATTGCTGGGCTTGCAATTTGTAGATAATGCCGATGCCGATCCTGGGACTGATGGAGTGGACCTGTTTACCAAGCAGGAACACTTTGTCAAGAACTATAGCAAAAGCATAGGTCAGGAATGGAGTTATAAGGGATATACCGTAGATAAATTTCGCTATCCAGACGAGCTGCGGCTACCTAGAAACATTACATGGGGCTACCTCGGTCTTCGTGCGTCGCATTCAGGGAAAGCGTTTTCTTTATCTCACCGGAATGTTTGTCGATTATATCGAGAACTTTGTGTTGAACGTCTAATTGAGATTGTACTTAATATTAATCCCTATAGGGGTGTGAATCGGCTTTTCATCCCATGAGTGGGCCGAGATTGTTGAAGAAGTGCGATCGCTATTTGATTGCCAATAGATGTAGTGTTTGAAAAGTGATACTCATGTTAAAAAAATTAAAAACCATTACTCTTTCCACTCTTCTGGCGTTAGGAACAGCTACGCGGGGTACTACCGCACCTCTCCCTAGTCCTAATAATCAAGGGGATTATATGGGAAGAGCTTATCATACTTATTGGGAAGTCGTAGATCCAGACCCAAATGGGTTAAATTGTCGCATGACAAATTCTTCTTTTGAAGAACTTATGCGTGCTGACAACCGCACTCCATTTGAGTTTTTTAATTGGTCTTTAGTTGGTGTCTTAAAACAGGGACAGCGTTTTGAAAGCTTTCCTAGTAATGCTGCGGGTACTTTCAACGATACCAGGGGTTTACCTTGGCTTTTTGTAGGAAAAAGCTACCCTGCTGGTGCAGCGCAAGGTTGTTTCGTTCGCGCTAATAGTCAATTTGTCAAACCAATACAGATGTCACCGACTCGCGTACAACCCCAAACGAGTCAACCGCTAGCAAATTCCACAGCACTCCCGATGGAGCTTGGTTTTGACGAAGGATTTGGATCGATTGTAGTACCAGAAAGCGATACCACAGCATCGGCGTATGGAGGACGCTTAAGGCGATATGATGTTCACATTGCCAAAATGTTTGAAGTCACCCACTTTATGTGTCAACAAGGGAATTTAACACCCGGTATTACTTGGAATTACGCGGCTGGAGGTGGCAGGATTAATATGGGAAGTTTTGAAATAACCTGCCGACTTGCTAATCAAATAGCTAGTGCCTACGGTTTAGGTAAGTCGGAACCTACGAATGTGACTTTTTCGGCTGGTGAAGTAGGTCGCCCCGCTGTCAGAAGTTTCAACATTCCCATCCTAGATATTACAGGTGATAAAGTACCACGCTGGGTGAGTTTTGTGCAGGGATTTGAGCCAGTGAGGAGGTAGGGCGAACACAGATAATATGCTCTACTGTCACTTGGAGCAATGTACCTTAATAAAATAGTTGAGAGGAGTTTATGCCGATAAAAATATTTTTATTTTTCCCCAAACAAAAAGCGCCCCTATTTCTAGGAGCGCTTTTTGTAAATCAAAAGCTAAAACTTAGCCGTTGATAGAAGGAGCAACCATTGCTACTGGGGTGGTTTCACCAGCAGCCAAGTCGAGCGGGAAGTTGTGAGCGTTGCGCTCGTGCATTACTTCCATACCCAAGTTAGCGCGGTTGATGACATCAGCCCAAGTATTGATGACACGACCTTGAGAGTCGATAATCGATTGGTTGAAGTTGAAACCGTTCAAGTTGAAAGCCATCGTGGAGATACCCAAAGCGGTAAACCAGATGCCGACAACTGGCCATGCACCTAACAAGAAGTGCAAAGAACGGCTGTTGTTGAATGAAGCGTATTGGAAAATCAAACGACCGAAGTAGCCGTGGGCTGCGACGATGTTGTAGGTTTCTTCTTCTTGACCGAATTTGTAACCGTAGTTTTGTGATTCGGTTTCGGTTGTTTCACGAACCAAGGAAGATGTTACCAAGGAACCGTGCATGGCGGAGAACAAGCTACCACCGAAGACACCAGCTACTCCCAACATGTGGAACGGGTGCATCAGGATGTTGTGCTCTGCTTGGAACACGATCATGAAGTTGAATGTACCGGAGATACCCAAGGGCATACCGTCAGAGAAGGAACCTTGACCGATCGGGTAGATCAAGAATACTGCGGTTGCTGCTGCAACTGGTGCAGAGTAAGCGACGCAGATCCAAGGACGCATACCTAAGCGGTAGGACAGTTCCCATTCGCGACCCATGTAGCAAAATACACCGATCAGGAAGTGGAAAATTACCAATTGGTAAGGGCCGCCGTTGTACAACCACTCATCGAGGGAAGCTGCTTCCCAGATTGGGTAGAAGTGCAAGCCGATGGCGTTGGATGAAGGAACAACTGCACCTGTGATGATGTTGTTACCGTACATCAAGGAACCTGCTACTGGTTCGCGGATGCCGTCGATGTCCACTGGAGGAGCAGCGATGAAGGCGATGATGTAGCAGATGGTGGCGCTCAGGAGGGTAGGAATCATCAAGACGCCGAACCAACCTACATAAATGCGGTTGTCTGTGCTTGTTACCCACTCGCAGAAGCGTTCCCAGACATTGGCGCTTTCGCGCTGCTGTAAGGTTGTTGTCATTTGTTTATGATTGCTTTATTTGATTTTCAATGTTCGTGACGGCTTTGTGTTCCGCCATGTAAATAAACATAAAGCATATTCTAAGGTTTGTAAAGTATTTTAACAACAGATTAACTAATCAAAGTTATAAGTTTCACTTATCAATATGAATAAAACTGGATAAACAGGTAAGAATGCACAAAAAAGTAGGTAAAGCCTGGAAGCGCGTCGCCTTCAGGCATAGAAATATTAAGATACAGATTTTTGCTGGCTAGGTATCATAATGAGAGCCCAATAGGGAACTTCAGCGGGCTCGACATCTGCGATCGCCCGAATTCGCTGATTCGGCATAGTTGCGCGTTCTATATAAAGTGCTCGATCGAACTGTCCCAACTCAATCAGCACGTCCCGGACTTTCGCAAAATGCCTCCCCAGCTTAATAATCACAGCAGCATCAACAACCGCCAGTCGATCGCGCAAAACCTCAGCATCCAGCGTCGCAGGCATAATACTTAACACATCGTTACGATAAGTCAGCGGCACTCCCAACGCAGCCGCACTCGCCATTGTCGAAGAAATTCCCGGCACAACTTCAGTGGTAAATCTCGCCGACAAACGGTTGAATAGATACATAAACGAGCCGTAGAGAAAAGGTTCGCCCTCACACAGCACCGCCACATCCTGTCCCTCGCTCAGATGGGCGGCAATTTTCTCGGCAGCAATATCATAATAAGGTTGAGACGATCGCGTCGGACTAAAAGGCAGCGGCATCGGAATCTCAATTTGCTCCGGGCGCAGATAATCTGCGACGATCGCCCGCGCCAGCACCTTACCATTTTCCATCGCCGGATAGGCAATCACCGGCACCGATTGCAAAATCCGATAAGCTTTCAAAGTAATCAACTCTGGATCGCCAGGACCAATACCCAAACCGTACAATTTACCACTAGCCTTAGTCATAATTCATCCTTTTTCGCTAACGCATTCACGGCCGCCGTTGCCATTGCACTGCCGCCGCGCCGCCCGTGCAACGTAATAAATGGCACTCCCCGACTGTTGGCGGCCAGTTCGGCTTTGGATTCGGCAGCCCCCACAAATCCTACCGGGAAACCCAAAATTAAAGCCGGTTTTGGTGCTCCGGCATCCAGCATTTCCAGTAATCGGAACAAAGCAGTCGGGGCATTGCCAATTGCCACAACCGCACCCTGCAAGTTGTCCAGCCATAAATCAAGGGCCGCCGCCGATCGAGTATTTCCTATTTGCCGCGCCAACTCCGGGATTTCGGAATGCCAGAGGGTGCAAATCACCGGATTGTCAGCCGGAAGGCGTTTGCGAGTGATGCCTTCGGCCACCATCCGGGCATCGCACAGAATCGGCGCACCTGCGACGAGGGCTTGGCGCCCGCAGGTGGCTGCACCGGGGGAAGCTGCTAAATCTGCAACAATATCGGTCATGCCGCAACTGTGAATTAGTCGTACGGCTACCGATTCTAAATCGGGCGGCAAGCTTGACAAATCTGCTTCGGCTCGAATTGTGGCGAAGGATTTAATGTAGATTTCTGTTCCGTCTCGAATGTAGTCAATCATTGTTTAAAACTGCTATGGGAATTTTGTGGGATTTGTGAAATAGATTTTTTGAATGAACCGCGAAGGCGCGTTCGGCGAAGCCGTTCCCGAAGGGTAGGACGCGAAGCAAGAAATCTCAAGAGAGATAGAAACAGAAATGCTTAAAATTTGTCTGTTTTTATGGGATATTTTTTCACTTTCAATTCCAATTTTCGATGCTCAACAACTCCTGCAATTGGTCGATCGCCTGCCGATCGACAAACTCACCTAATGACTCCCCAGGCTCTCGAAACCGCTGATACACTCGCAACATTCGCTCGATCGCATCGGGCATCTCGATCGCACTCACCGCCTGAAAAATTTGTCGTCCGAAGGGCAAATCTTTTCTACCCGCATAAATGTCGTAACCTTCGATCTTCTCGTCTCCTCGCTCAATCTGAATTCCTACCAGCGTGATATCAATGGGCTGGTGCTGGGCGCAGGACTTTTGGCAACCGCTGAAATGAATGTTAATCGGCAGGTCGATCGTCAATTTTTGCGCTAAATCCCTCACCATTGCTAGGGCGTGACTTTGAGTATCTGTCGCCGCCGACGCACAGCCACTGCTGCCGGCACAAGCCACCAAGCACGAATCTAGGCGAGTCACCGACGAGTGCAATCCCAAATCGGCCACTTGCTGTTTTACCTCAAAAAGCTGGGAGTTGGGGATATCAGAAATCAACAGATTTTGCCACGGCGTAAGTCTCAGGGTACCGCTGGCTAGCTTTTGGGCTAAATTCGCCAAATTCCGCAGTTGCTTTGATTCTAGCCTACCGAGAGGCAGTGCAATTCCCATGTAGGAGAAACCGGACTGTCGTTGAGGATGAATGCCGAGATGTCGGTGATGGGGGAGGGATTTTTCAGATGAGGCATTTTGGCTGTTTTTGGGAAAGGTGCAAGATGGGAATTGCCATGAAAATGGTAAATTCTGCTGTACCCTTTCTAGATAACTTTCAGCGCCCCAATCTGCCAGCAGGTGACGCAAACGCGGTTTTTTGCCATCAATTCGAGGTCTATTTTTGGTGTATTCAAGATAGGTGCTAGCGAGGGCGCCTAATACTGAAATACATTGCGATTCTTGGATTAAAATTCCTGTATCGCCGTTTAAATGCAGCCGAAAAACGATTCCTGATTGGGTTGAACGACCGCATGCAGCTAATAAAATATCGTTGCGTAAAGCCTGGATCGAAACCGATTCCCCGCCGTCTAAGCCAATACTGAACTTAGGCGAAAGTTCCGACAACTCGGAATGTGTTTGCAGGTAATCATCCCAAGCTTTCACTAGCGGGCGAGTATCCAGTAACTGCTGGCGATCGATCCCTGCTGTCGGACTTGCCATTATATTGCGAATCGGGTCAACTTCAACGCGGCGAGACGCTATCCCCAATTCCTGCAAGCGGTTCCAGACTTCCGGGGCAATTTCCGAGTTCACTTCTCGGATTTGCAAATTTGCCCGATTTGTCACTTGCAAACAGCCGGTACTGTATTGATCCGCCAAATCGGCGATCGTCCAACACTGCTGGGCGTTTAAAATTCCGCCCGGAATCCGCATTCTCGATAAAACTCCGTCTCGGGCTTGGGAACCGTAAAATAAACCCGGACAAGTCGGCAAATCAGTCAAAGCTAACAAATAATCTCCTCCCCGTGCTACGCAGGGAATCCAAAAGTAAACGCCCACAAAGCGCCCCCGAAATCGGCATTCTGACTTTTACAGTTGCGGCACAGCGCCGGAATTGCACCGGACTTTCCCGCTTTCAGGTTTTAGAAAGGTATCACGACCTGACCGACAGAAAGCAAAACCCTCAACTTTCTTAACAAAACCCCGGGCGATCGCCTACCCCTGTCTTTTCATCAGCTTTCCTAATCGCAGTCATCAGTTTAACTGTCGCTCAACCCCTTTACAAACCTTAACAACACCGTTAATA
>NZ_JAUBUI010000102.1:0-18100 GCF_036705385.1 Microcoleus sp. B3-A4
ATTGGTAAATTGTTTGAGCGTCCGACGATCGAAACCGACTTCACGCCCAACAATTTTGGAAATGGTGCGCGGACTCAGGAAGGTGCGATCAAAAGCTGAGCGCCACGTCTGTGCTAAAATCCAAAATTCCTCAAACACATCAACCAACTTGTGGTAAAGTTTTGTGTCGATCGCTCGTTAGCGGAGCCCTCGAAGAGCATCAGCCAAATAATCAACACAAGTTCAGTTAAACGCGCTTACAGCAATGTTTTTGCCAATTTTCCCCCTCGCTCAAACAATCGCCGCACCTCCCACCCAACAGCAACTGCTGATCCAGCCAGAAGTCCCCCTACCCGAAAACGAACTGGATTTACCGCCACAGCCCAGCAGCAGCTTGCTAAAAACGGTAACTGTGCCCCAGCAAGTGCGCGTTTTACCGGGACAACTCGACAACATCCCGGTTTTCAACAGCAACAGCCCCGAAGTTGTGCAAACCGAAGGCATTTTGCTCTCCACATTTCCGCAAGAAGCCAAACAAGTGCCTTCTGCACACTTAAACTTTCCTTTCAAAGGCCGATTTGACATCTTCGCCCACCACATCGCCAAAGCTAAAAATCGCGCCGAAACTCGCACATTATTTCAAGGCATAATTGTCTACAATCCCAACTCGGAACCTGTTACTTTAAATGTATTGCAAGGCGCGACATATTTAACTCGGCCGGATGCTTTGTTTGTCGATTTGCCGTCGTATTTAGAAAATCGATTCGGCACTGTGTTTGCGGGGCCTGGAAGCCGCATCACGAGCGATGTGCTGCGGGGATACAGACAAGCCATTTTGCCGGCTGCGATCGAGATTCCGGCCAATCAGAGCCGAATGCTGATGAATTTGCCGATACCTGTGGGGAATGTCACGCCTTCTTCCAATGGTCGATCGACTTTAATGCGAATGTCGAGCAGCAATTCGGTTTATGTAGCATCATTAGCAATGTTTGCTCCTAAAAGTCAAGGAGGAGTCGAGCAATATCCCACATTAGAAGAGTGGGAAAATATTTTAAATACCAAAGGTTTAGCGGGGCCGAGAGATTTAGCACCAACTCCGAGAGGCGAAAATCCGGTTCAAAAAATTTACGGTCGCGTAGCGGGAGTAGCTGAAGGTTCCCAGTGGCAAGCTAAAATTACTGACAATTCGAGAACTGATTATTTAACTATCCCCAAGCCAGGCGAGTCATTTTCTTATGCTCTGAGCACAACGGATACGGGTACTTTTGGCACTGGTCAAATTCAAAGCGCTAAAATGTTAGCTCGCTATCCCGATACTGCTTATTCTGCTCATGGTAATTACGGGATTCAATACAACTTAACTTTTCCGCTTTACAACAAATCTCGTGAGTCCCAAGCTGTTAGCATTAAAATGCAAACACCGATTAAAGCAAATACAGAGTTGGGGGGACTTACGTTTTACGATCCTCCGGAAAATCGGATATTTTTCCGAGGTACGGTGCGGGTGATGTTTAATGATGATACCGGCAAGACTTTGACGCGCTACATTCACATCGTGCAGCGCAGGGGACAGCAGGGGGAACCTTTGGTGAATGTGAATATGAAGCCGGGGGAACGCCGTTTGGTGCAAGTGGATTTCTTGTATCCGCCGGATGCGACGCCGCCGCAAGTTTTGACTGTGCGATCGAGTAATTAGTTATTGGTTGACGGTTGGCTGCTAACTGTTAACTGTTGACTGTTGACTGTTAACCTTTGGGTTTTTGTGTTAATGAGTTAAGATAGGCATTAAGTTTTGGGGAAAGTTCATTGAATAACGGATGCAGTCGATCGCTCTGTTCTTGAGTCAAAAGATTGCGAGCGTAGGCAAGTCTCAACCAATGTCTTGTTTCGTTTAATGAGCCTCTGGCAATTTTCACAAAATGCGGATTATCTTGATAGCTATAGCGTCCTTGTCCTTCTGCAATATTAGCACCAACACTATCAGCCGATCGCACTATTTGTTTGCCCATCCTATACTTCGCAAAGTCGTCCCACTTTTTAACAATAAACCATATTTCATTTTATATTTTTTCAGCTAATTGATAAATTCTTAGCTGTGGGAAGCTTTCCATATTAGCTCCTTTAACATAGTTGATGGCAAACCATTGACAGTCAACAGTCAACTGTCAACAGTCAACAGTCAACTGCCAACAGTCAACTGCCAACAGTCAACAGTTAACTAAATTAAAGTGTCAAAGATTGAGGATTTGTCTCAATCAATTTAGCTAAATCTTGCAAGAATGCCGCAGCATCAGCACCGTAAATAATCCGGTGATCGCAAGTAATATTCACCTGCATTTGGCGCTTCACTCCCATCAAGCCTTCCTCGTTTGCCACTACTTGCGGCCGCGAAGAGCCGATCGCCAAAATCGAGCCTTGATTCGGCGGCAAAATCGCGTCAAACTTGTCTACTCCAAACATTCCCAAATTGGAAAGAGTAAAAGTTCCCGTGCTGTATTCATCCGGCTTCAACTGCTTGGTGCGGGCGCGATCGACTAAATCCTTCCAAGTGCGCGAAAGCGAATAAATATCGAGGCGATCGGCATTTTGCAGCACCGGCGTAATCAAACCGCCGCCATCCATCGCCACCGCTACCGCCACATTAATATCAGCGCGGTATTGAATTCCCGACTCCACATAACAAGCATTCAGCAGAGGATGTTTTTGTAAAGTTACTGCTACAGCCTTCGCCAGCATACCCGTCATCGTGACGCCCTTCGACTTAATTTGTTTGTAGAGTTTGTCGAGATTATCAGTAGTAATTGTGTAACCGACGCGGAAAGACGGCACGCTCAAACTTGCTTCCATATTCCGCACCACGGCATTTTGCAGCGCATTCATCGGTACTCTTTGACCGGAAAGTGCCACCGCCGGGACTGGTGCGGGTGCGGGTTTGGCTGCTGCGGGGGCGGGTGCTGCGGGTGCTGGTGCTGCGGGGACTGTTACCGCTTGCTGAACCGGAGCGGGTTGGGCTTTGCCGGCTGCTGCTTCCACATCCTCTGCGACAATGCGACCGTTGGGCCCGCTGCCTTTGATTGAATTCAAATCTACTTTAAACTCTTTGGCTAGCTTGCGAGCGCGGGGAGAAACGACGCTGCGGCCGTTTTGGCGGCTGACATTTTGCTGCAAACCTGCTGACGATGTAGCTGCGCTCACAGGAGCGGGGCTGGGAGCGGGGGCTGCTGCTGCGCTTGGGGCGGCGGCTCCTTGCTGCTGAGCTGTGGCGATTTCGGCTTCCGTTTCTGCTACCAGGGCGATTGCCGCTCCCACCGGAGCAACTTCGCCCGCAGGTACGATAATTATTGCTAAATAGCCTTCGTAGAAAGATTCCACGTCCATGTCGGCTTTGTCGGATTCCACGACTACCACCGTTTCGCCTTTTTCTACTTTGTCTCCAGCGGATTTGACCCAGGAAACAATTTTGCCCTCTGTCATTGTCGAACTCAGGGCTGGCATGAAAACTTCGCGAATCATCTGTAAAAAGTCCTTTTGATTTGGTAATAGGTAATCGGTAATTGGCAATTGATCATTGGCGATCGGTCACCGGCAATACTTATTATTATGCCAGTGTCTCGCATTCTTGATGTGTGACTGTTGACTCAAAATCAATTGCCAATTACCGATCGCCAATTACCACTTACCAATTTCTAAATATCACCTCGAATTTCTTCGACTACGCCGTCGCGGAGGAGAATTTCTACTTGCATTTTTTGAATCAAGTTTTCTCCGAGCCCGACAGTGAATGTGCCGTCAATTTGACCTTGGCTCACTTCTTGTTCCAGGTCTAGCACCTGCACTTGTTGAAGCTGTTGCAGGTTTTGGTTTTTCTGTTCTAGCAGTTCGCTTTTTCTTTGATTCACCTGCACTTGAATGTTTTCTATTTGCTGCATTACCTGCGGGCCTGGTGGCTGCAGATTTTGCTTTTGGATTTCTGAAATCATCCGCTGCCCTTGCATTTCTAACTGTTGTAGCTGAGAGTCTATTTGGTTGATTTGGGCTTGGAGTTGCTGTTGAGCTTCTTCTTTCCAGCGGGGAGTAACGACGACTTTAACGTTAATCGATCGCTTCAAGAGTAATTGTGGTTCCATAAAGTTGTTGCTTGTCAATTAGGAATTAGGCATTAGTCATGAGTCATTAGTTGGTAAAAATGAACTAATGGCCCAGGACTGAGGACTCGGACTCGGGACTTGGGTGTTGGGATAATTTTTTCTTTTCCATTCCCCAAGTCCTGCGAATATTTCAAAACATCCCGTCAATCATATCGCGGTAGTGTTGCGTCACAACCGGGCGCTTAATTTTCAGGGTCTGGGTCAACATTCCATTTTCGATCGAAAATGGCTCCTGAATCAACCGGAACGGGCCGATGCGATCGTCCGCGCGGTATCCTGGGCGATTTTGCACCTCTCTGTTCAATTCTTTGCGGAATAAATCTTGAATTGTCTTGCTATTCCAGTCAATTTCGTGTAGAGGGGGATTCTGAGTTTCTGCCCATTTCTGCACAGCTTCTGCATTGGGGACAATTAAGGCGCCGACGGATCTCTGGTCTTGACCTACTAGCATAATTTGGTCGATGTAGGGGCTGCGGAGGCAGGCGTCTTCTATGGGCTGGGGTTCGATGTTTTCGCCGTTGCTGAGGACGATCGTATCTTTGGCCCGCCCGGTCAAGATTAAGTCGTTTCCCGGTGTCAGCCAGCCCAGATCGCCTGTGTCGAACCAGCCTTCGGGGTCTATGGCTTTGGCAGTCGCTTGGGGATTGAGATAGTAGCCCTGCATGATTTGCGGCCCCCGCGCCAATACTAAACCGCGCTGGCCTGTTGGCAGTTGCTGTCTGGTTTCTGGGTCTACTATTTTAATTTCCGTATGGGCTAGAGGCTGTCCTGCGGAACCTTTAAGATTGTGCCAAGGGCGGCGGACGGTTAAAACCGGGGACGTTTCGGTTAAACCATATCCCACTAATAAACCGATATTCGCTATTTCAAAGAAATTGTCTATATGCGCGGCCAAAGAACCGCCACCGCTAATCGCCCATTTTAAGCGTCCCCCTGTAGCTTCCCTGACTTTTTGGTAAACCAGTTTTTCGGCGAGGGCGTGCACGGGCGACAACAGAATGCTTTTGGTGCGGGCTATTAGTTTTTCGGAAGCAGAAGCCGGTTTCAAACTGAGAGTTAATCCTTGGCAAATGCGGCGGTTCTCGATGTATTGCTGGCTGGCAGATAACAGGAAATCCACCAATTTTTGTTTGTTAGGCGGCTGTTCCCGAAATTGCTTTTGTACGGCCTCATAAATCGATTCCCAGATGCGTGGAACGCTGACCATGTACTGGGGTTTGTAAGTTTTAAAGTCTTGTTTGAAATAGCGAATATTGGTGTAAATTTGCGTGCATCCTTGGGAAAGCAGGAAGTATTCGACGCTGCGTTCGTAGGCGTGCCAACTGGGCAGAATACTGAGTACGCCGTCGCCGCCTTCGGGCTGGAGAACTGTGCCCAAGGTGTTGAGTTGGTGCAGCAGGTTGCCGTGAGTCAGCATGACGCCTTTGGGTTTGCCGGTGGTGCCGCTGGTGTAGAGGAGGGTGGCGAGGGTTTGAGGCTTGTGGTTGGTGGGTTTGAGGGGACGGTTTGCCCCTGTGGTCATCACTTGGGAAAATTTGACTGTGCTTAGGGTTTGGCTGGTTTCCGGTTCTTCGTCCGAGAGGAGGACGATGAGTTGAATGGGCAAATCAGGGAGGCGGTGTTGCAGTTTTTTCAGTAATGCCAGGTTTTCGACTACCAAGGCGGTGCTGCCGCTGTCTTGGATGATGTACAGGAGTTCTTGAGGGTCGGCGGTGGCGCCTCGAACGGCGTTGGCGGCCCCGGCCATCATGATACCTTGGTCGGCTATCAGCCAGCGGGGACTGTTGTCGGCGAAGAGGGCGACGCGGGGAGGGACTGCTTCTTCCGGATTTGGTTCGATGCCGAGGGCTTGGAGGCCGGCGGCGAATTGCTGGATTTGCTGGTAGAGGTCGGTGTAGGTGAGTTTGATTTCTGGCTGGCTGTGGGGGTCGTGGAGGGCTACGGTTTGACCGAATTTTTGTTTGACGATCGCCCAAATTTCGGGTATCGATCGAATGGAACTGTAATCGATTAGCTTGCTGAGGTTCGCGCGATCGCGATCGGTCATTTGAGATGATGCGTAAGATGCTGGGCCGTTCATAGGGTATTTTCCTCAGTTTATAGAGATAAAATTATTGGCTATAAGTTTAAGATCGCAGTTATTTTACAACTTTATGGCAGTATCGTGACAGTTTGCCAACCTGCCATTGTCTATTTAGAAAATTAGGGATGCAAGATGATGAAAATTATAGTTGCACAGAAACAGATGAATTTACCAAGGTTGATAGTAGTTGCTTTAAGTGCGATCGTAGCATTATCAGGAAATATACTGTCTGTGAAGGCTGCAGAAGTGCGATCGCCAAACAAAACATTTGTTGATTGGTGTCGTGAAAAAGCTTCCTTGAGTCCTGAAACTAAACATACTGTAGAGGTGCTGTTGAAGATAGTAGGGACTACTGAGTGCGATGCGGCCGATCGGAAACTTTCTCTTCTCACGGAACTAAACCTCTACAAAAATCAAATCAGCGACATTAAGCCGCTAGCATCCTTGACTAACCTGACTTCGCTCAGCCTCATCAACAATCCAATCAGCGACATCAAACCGCTAGCATCCTTGACTAACCTGACTTTGCTCTGGCTCGAAGGAAATCAAATCAGCGACATCAAACCACTAGCATCCTTGACTAACCTGACTTTGCTCTGGCTCCAAGGAAATCAAATCAGCGACATCAAACTGCTAGCATCCTTGACTAACCTGACTGATCTCAGCCTCATTAACAATCAAATCAGCGACATCAAACCGCTAGCATCCTTGACTCACCTGACTAAGCTCTGGCTCATCAACAATCAAATCAGCGACATTAAACCGCTAGTATCCTTGACTAACCTGACTGAGCTCTGGCTCGAAGGAAATCAAATCAGCGACATCAAACTGCTAGCATCCTTGACTAACCTGACTGAGCTCTGGCTCATCAACAATCAAATCAGCGACATCAAACCGCTAGCATCCTTGACTCACCTGACTAAGCTCTGGCTCATCAACAATCAAATCAGCGACATCACACCACTAGCATCCTTGACTCACCTGACTTCGCTCTGGCTCGTCAACAATCAAATCAGCGACATCACACCCTTGCAATCCTTGACTAAACTGACTTCGCTCTACCTCAGCGGAAATCCGATCGCACCCAAGACTTGCCCTCTCAAACCAGAGTCTATCTGTAAGTGGGAACCACAAGCTAAACCATAAAACTTTACAGTTTAGAAAATTAGCCGATCGAGTCCGATCGCCAATTCTATCCGCACATCGGCTTCAGTCAGGGGGAGATTGTCGGGAAGGTTGATCGTAATTTGCATAATTTATAGTATCCTTAATTTCACGTAAAATATGTGACGCTTATCGTTGGAAAAAAATATGATTTTATCAATATTAAGAGTAGTTATTGGGAGCGTGATCGTCCTAGCATTATCTGGAAATGAACTATCTGCGCGGGCAGCCGAGCCGCAACTGGGAAACAGCAATCGAACATTTGCGGATTGGTGCCGCCAAAAAGCTGATTTGAGTCCTGAAACCAAACATACTGTTGACGTGTTGTTGAAGGAAGCAGGGACTAATGATTGCGATGCCGCCGATCGGAAACTTTCTAGTCTCACGAAGCTCGACCTCTTCGACAATCAGATAGGCGATATCAAACCGCTAGCATCCTTGACTAACCTGACTTGGCTCTTCCTCCGCAGCAATCAGATCCGCGACATCAAACCGCTAGCATCCTTGACTAACCTGACTAGGCTCTCCCTCAGCGAAAATCCAATCGGCGACATCAAACCGCTAGCATCCTTGACTAACCTGACTTTCCTCGACCTCAGCGAAAATCAGATAGGCGATATCAAACCGCTAGCATCCTTGACTAACCTTACTTTTCTCTTCCTCAGCGACAATCAGATCGGCGATATCAAACCGCTAGCATCCTTGACTAACCTTACTTGGCTCTTCCTCAGCGACAATCAGATCGGCGATATCAAACCGCTAGCATCCTTGACTAACCTACGTTCGCTCGACCTCTTGGACAATCAGATCGGCGATATCAAACCGCTAGCATCCTTGACTAACCTGACTAGGCTCGTCCTCAGCGACAATCGGATCGGCGACATCGAACCGCTAGGATCCTTGACTAACCTACGTTCGCTCGACCTCTTGGACAATCAGATCCGCGATATCAAACCGCTAGCATCCTTGACTAACCTGACTAAGCTCAACCTCGACGGCAATGAGATCGGCGATATCAAACCGCTAGCATCCTTGACTAACCTACGTTCGCTCGACCTCAGCCGCAATGCGCTCGGCGATATCAAACCGCTAGCATCCTTGACTAAACTGACTGTGCTCCACCTCAGCGGCAATGAGATCGCTCCCAAAACTTGCCCTCTTTCGCGAGAGTCTATCTGTGAGTGGGAACCATAAATTCAACCATAAAGCTTTACAATGCCCTCCCACAGTTCAGAAATAGGATGCAATTTGCCTTGTTTAACGTGCGGCATAGAGTTGCGGAGGCTCGCTAGTATGAGTTCGGCCGGTTCGTCATCGGGATCGGCAGGCGGGGTGACGATATTGCGATCGATTAATATGTGGTAGAAATCGTCCGCTGGAATTTTAGCGAGTTGAGCGACTTTATCTAGACTGAGGCTGTGTTGTTGATAAAGTACGATCGCCAATTCTATCCTCACATCGGCTTCAGTCAGGGGGAGGTTGTCGGGAAGGGCGATCGTAATTTGCATGATTTATAGTACATTTTAATTTCAATTGTCTCTGAAGTGCGAGCGTTTAATTTTTCAATTCGGGTTTAATTTTGTTAACAGGACTTACCCACAGACACTATCTGTAGGGCGAAGCACACCGCACCTTATCCCCACAAATAGTGTAAAAAATCCTCCCTTGCATAAGTCCTATTTAAGCGACCTTGCGCGGTGCATCAACCATCGGTGCAGTGCCAAACAAATGTCTGAGATAACTGCGACTGAGCTCGCGGTTCCAGCGCCGCAGCCGCACCATCACTCGCGTGAATGTAAAAGTCAATTCCAACACCAAAGAAAGCTGTTTGAGACTAAGTGAAGTATTAAAGACATCGTTACCGTGCGTGCGTTCAATCTGATGGTGTTTCAGCAAAGTAATCAGGTTTTTGGTAGAGCCTTTCAGTTGATTGAAATAACTCTGGGAGAAGGCCCAGCGGCTGAAACCCCAAAACTTAGCCAAATGATTGATCTCATCCTGTAAAGGCTGGGAAATTGCCTGTTGCAACGCTCCAGTTGAGTGTACCATCAACCATAAATAAACAGAAGTAGCTCCCCACTCGGTACTCAGGCGGCTAATCACGTGTTTGTAGGTATCTTGCCAAGCGTCACCTGTGGATTGACACCCATTAACAGAGTTGGGTTTAACTTGCAGTTTTTCTGCTGTAAGTTGCTGGTAAATTTTCCTAAAGGTCGGGCAATGTTGGCGTTCTTCTTTTTCCCAGACACCTATCTCTAGAATGTTGCCGTTCTCATCAAAAATTCCTCCCGTAAACCGCGCCATTTGCGGGTAAATATGCTGTAAATAGCACCAGCTTTCTCTACCGTAGCTGCGGATGGGGGCTTCAATTTCTGCCGCACTTGCCAATATTTGCAAAAAGATTTCTGGCTTGACACCAATAATTTGGTCGCGATTGATTCCTTGCCAATCTATGGGCTCCCAAGGGCGGGGATGCGGGGCGGAAAATTGCTGGGGCAGATCGGAAAGTCGATCGCTCAAAACTTCCAATGACATATAATGGTCGATGAGCGAGTTAATCCTGGCCCGACTTTGCAAGTAGCGAGGGCTTTGATACTGATTTCCAGCCAAATCAATTGTATACACCTTACCAGTAGCTTTCATTGTTTCTGCCTGTTCGTAACTTTTACAGCTATTGTGCAAAAGGTATTTGGGAAGTCGCAATGAGTAACGTGCAGGCTGCTCAATTACTAGCAGTGGCCTTGACTGAGCCGAACTCAGGTGAAAGGGCATGAAGTAGGGTGAACTAAACAACACATGATAGCCGTAATGTGCGCCGAAGAGTAGCCTTCCTCCTATCAATTATCTGCGTTCATCAGCGTTCATCAGCCTACATCTGCGGTTAAAAACTTACATAATTTTGCCGCCACCAAGCGCGCACAAACTTAATCTCTTCAAACGTATAACGTTCTTCCAAAAAATCATAAATCGCTCTCAGTTTCTCATCCCCCATAACTTCAATTGCGTACACTATCGCCTGCTGGCGTTCCGGTTCCACCAACAAATTTATATCAACTTCCCTGCCCATTTCCATCAATTCTATCAGATGCCCAGAAATAGTATTAGGACTCATACCCCGCGCATTGGCTATTCCTTGAACTGTCAAACCTTGTCGGTATAATTCCCAGGTTTGCATCTGCGAATAAGACGCAACATTAGCAAGATTGGGAAGATTAGCGACCTCAGAAGATGCAGCACCACTTAGCAATCCTTGTTCTTGGCAAAAAGTGCGTATTGCCTCCAAGAAAACTTTGCCGTACTTATCTCGCTTGTTGCTACCAACGCCGTAAACTTCCTCGAATTCTCTGAGATTTTGCGGGCGTTTTTCTGCCATATCTCGCAAGCTTTTATCCGCAAAAACTACGTAAGGTGGCACAAATTGTTCGTCGGCAATTTGTTTGCGTAGCGTCCGCAGTATGGTAAATAAACCTTCTACTTCTACTGCCAAAGACCGCACTTTCCCCTGTACTTCCCGCTGGGGTTCAATGGCGATTTCAACTGTGCGCTGACGTTTCATAATTTCCCAACTTTTTTCATTCAGCTTCAAGATGGGAAATCCGTCTGTTTTTTCGTCTAAAAAACCTTGATTTAACAGCGAACGACTCAATTTTTTCCATTCCTCGGCACTTCTATCTTTGCCAATTCCGTAAGTAGAAAGTTGGTGGTGCTGGTATTGCAATATTTTTTGATTTTTTGAACCGCGCAACACGTCAATAATGTGATTCATGCCGAATTTTTCTTGGCATCGGGCGACGCAAGAAAGAAATTTCATTGCCTCAATCGTCCAATCTTCTACGGGTTTTTGGTTGCAACAGTTATCGCAAGTACCGCAGTTTCCTGGGAATGAATCGCCAAAATAACTTAACTGGATTGTGCGACGGCAATCAGTGGATTCTGCATAGTTGATTACTCGCCGTAACTGTTGGCGGGCAATTCGTTGTTCTTGCGGATCGGGTTTTTGCTCGATGATGTAGTCGATGGTTTTGACATCGCCGTAGCCGAAAAATAAGCTGCAATGGGCTGGTTCGTTGTCTCGGCCTGCGCGGCCGGATTCTTGATAGTATCCTTCGAGATTCTTGGGCAAGTCGTAGTGAATTACAAACCGCACGTCTGGTTTGTTGATGCCCATGCCAAAGGCTACTGTTGCTACCATTACTTGCACGTCGTCGCGAATGAAGCGGGTTTGATTGGTTGCGCGATCGACATCGTTCATGCCGGCGTGGTATGGTAAGGCTTGGATGCCGCTTTGTTGCAATTTATAGGCAACTTCATCAACTTTTTTGCGGCTGAGGCAATAGATAATTCCCGAACCGCCTTTTTTTTGGATAATTTGCAAAACTTCCGCAAAACTGTGTTTGGTTTTGGGGCGAACTTCGTAGTATAAATTGGGGCGGTTGAAGCTGGCGACGTGGATGTAAGGATTTCGCAGAGTTAGCTGCTGGATGATGTCTTGGCGGACGCGCTCGGTGGCGGTGGCGGTTAGTCCCATAATGGGAATGTCGGGATATCGATCGCGCACTCGCTGCATTTGCCTGTATTCTGGTCGAAAGTCGTGCCCCCATTCGGAAACGCAGTGGGCTTCGTCGATCGCAAATGCCGAAATTCCTAACTTATTTGCTACTATATCTAAAAATGGTAAAAATCTCTCACCCAGCAAGCGTTCGGGTGCAACATAAAGCAATTTAATCTTACCTTCGAGAATCGCAGTTTGGCGCGATCGCGTTTCCTGAGAGCTCAAAGTGCTGTTGAGAAAAGTCGCCCCAATTCCATTATCCTGCAAAGCTTCCACCTGGTCTTGCATCAGAGCAATTAACGGCGACACAACCACTGTCAATCCCGGTTTCAACAGTGCCGGTAATTGAAAACACAAAGACTTGCCACCGCCCGTCGGCATGACAATCATCATATCCCGTTTTTGTAAAGCAGCTTCGACAATTTCCTGCTGCCCCGGGCGGAAAGAGTCATAGCCAAAAAAATGTTTGAGTGCTTGTTCCAGGGGCAGCGGCACAGAAGATATTGGCGGATTCGACGCTGACATTTGCAGTAGTTGGTTGTTGGCTTCTAAACTATTCTATGCCTTTTGAGCACAAATACAGTTACAATAATTGAGAATCTCAATTTAAGCAGAAAAACTGATGCCGAAAGCAATTTGGAATGGTGCCGTTTTGGCCGAGAGCGACAAGTGCGAAATTGTAGACAACAACTATTATTTCCCCGCCGATACCATCAACCGCGAGTATTTCAAGGACAGCAGCACTCACACTACTTGCGGTTGGAAAGGTGTTGCTAGTTACTACAGTGTCGAAGTCGGCGGACAAGTTAATAAAGATGCTGCTTGGTACTATCCAACTCCCAAAGATGCTGCTAAAAATATTGCCGGATATATTGCTTTTTGGAAAGGAGTTAAGGTAGAGGCTTAAAGCAGTTTAAAACTAAAAAAATGGGGCGGGTTGTTGGCGAATTTAGCGCTTAACCTGCCCCTTAAAATTTTAATCTTTTTCCCAAACGGCGACAGCTTCCGAACCCAAACCACGGCGAACAACAATCGGTTCGCTTTGTGTCAAATCAAGAATGGTAGAAACTTGATATCCGGGATCGGAACCGTCATCGACAATGACATCCACTAGCTTTGAAAAACAGTCAAACAGCTCAGCTTTGCCAAAGCTTTCTGCTTTAGATGCAGGGACTGGTGCTGCACCTTCATCATCCGTGGTAATGTGAGCGGATGTTGAAATAATTGGATTTCCCAAGGCTTCCAACAGTGTAAAACAAAGCCGCTGGTCGGGAACGCGAATTCCAGTGGTTTTCCGTTTAGGGTTCATTACCAACCGTGGCACTAACTTGGTAGCTGGCAGCAGAAATGTATAAGGCCCCGGTATTAACCGCTTGATAATTCTGTATGCTTCATCGCTGACTGCAGCATAGTCGGTGATATTTGACAAAGAGGAACACAAAAACGTTAAAGGCTTATCATTGGATAGTTGCTTGATCTGCCTGACTCGTTCTACTGCCGACTTGGAGTTGATATCGCAGCCGATCGCATAAACTGTATCTGTTGGATAAAGCATCACTGCCCCATCTTTCAGAGCTTTGTTAATTTTCTCGATCCGGTCTCTTTGGGGTGCAACTGGATGCACTTCGTAAATAGTTGCCATGTTAAGATATTGCAGGCTAAGTGGGCGATCGAAATATCGAGTGAAACAATCAATGCTAAAAATTAATTGTTAACAATGAATAAAATAGCTTATTTTGACTGTCCAACCGGCATTGCTGGCGATATGTGCATCGGAGCTCTCATGCACGCCGGCGTTCCTTTAGAATACCTAATCGAAAAACTCAATTTGCTCGGCATTTCGACAGAGTACCAGTTGCGGACGGAATTAGTCCACCGGAATACTCAACAAGCAACTAAATTTTATGTCGATTTAGCTGCGGATTTGTGGTTAAAACCCAAAAATTCCGCTACCGAACTCGATCCCTCGGAAACGGAATCTTCGACTTTTGACGCCCGCCACCACCATCATCACGGGGAAGAACATTCTCACAGTCACGGGGAAGAAGATGCAGAAATTAGCGACACTCATCACCGCCACTTGCCCGAAATTGAGCAAATCATCGTCTCTGCAAAATTGCCTCCGCGCGTGGAAGCCTGGAGTTTGGCCGTATTTCGCAAATTAGCAGAGGCAGAAGCTGCCGTACACGGTATCCCCGCAAGCGAGGTTCACTTTCACGAGGTGGGGGCGACGGATGCAATTATTGATATTATCGGTACTTGTTTGGGTTTGGATTGGTTGGATATTCAGGAGTTTTACTTTTCGGCGATGCCGACTGGTGGCGGTACGGTGAAGGCTGCCCACGGTAAGTTAGCGGTGCCGACGCCGGCGGTGATGCGGTTGTGGGAAACGCACCGAGTGCCGGTTTACAGCAATGGGATCGATCGCGAATTGTGTACTCCTACGGGAACTGCGATCGCCTGTACTCTCGCCTCCGCTTTCGGCCCGCCACCGCCGATGCAAATTCAGGCGATCGGTTTGGGTGCAGGTTCTCGAAACCTGGCAATTCCTAATATTTTGCGCCTCTGGATAGGGGAGAATTCAGAAGTCAGAAAAGAAAATTTAACCAACAATCGAGAAGCAATCTGTGTACTGGAAACGCAAATTGATGATTTGAGTCCGCAGGCGATCGGCTATGTTTTTGATGCTTTGTTTGCCGCCGGAGCTCTGGATGTTTTTACTGCCCCAATTGTGATGAAAAAGTCGCGGCTGGGGGTTTTGTTAACTGCGATTTGTCATCCCGAATTTCAGGATGCTTGCGAAGCTGTGATCTTTCGCGAGACTACTACTCTAGGAATTAGGCGATCGACTCAAGAAAGAACTATTTTACACCGAGAAATCCAGACAGTTAAAACAGAATACGGCGAAGTCAAGATAAAAGTTGCGAAGTCTGGACAAACGATTGTTAATGTACAGCCGGAATACGAAGATTGCGCGGAAATTGCCAGACTTAAAAATATTAGCTGGCGGGAAGTTCACCGCTTGGCACTGCAAAGTTGGTACGATCGCACTTAATCAATTACAGTGACTTACAAGAGGGTAGAGAAGCCTGTCAATGCCGCAAAGTATTGATTCAAAGAAATCATATTGCTTGTGCAATTTTAGCGTGGAACTTCCTAAAAAAACAGCGCGAATGGTTGAAAAAACAGTAGACCAGTTAAAGCAGGAATTATTGTCAGACTACCTCAAACCAGAAGTGAAACATCCACCTATACGTTGCGTACTTGTTTAACAGGAAAGTCGGTGATTCTTTGGGTAGTTCAATTTGAATCTTACGACGATCGCTCACTTTTCTTGAACGGGCGATCGTAACTTTTGTCACGCTATATATAGCCTACCTGCGTAAGTCCTGTGTACGATAATTAACCCCCGCAAGGTTCTAACCAGCAGTAGATTTTTTAGCTAACAAAAAGACCAGCTTGCAGCCGATCTTCCGACGGGGGAATGACCCGAACTTTTGGCTGCGTATCGCCCGCAACTACAAGCTGGCCGTGTCCCCGGCGTATCGAGTACAGCCTGGGTTCAACAAACATCGATCGAATTGAAATAGTCCTGGACGCAAAAAACCCGGTTCCCCTCAAGATCGTGGATATATCCGTTGAGATATTGACGCAGAAACCGTGTTGAAAGGCCCCCCGTGCGTTCCGGACTGTTAAAGTTTATTCTTCGACAAGCTATGTCGATCGCATCATAACGATCGAATATCACCAGCGCGCTTAATTCCGTGCGATCGCGCCTTCCATGTCGATCGGCCTTTTTTTGTAAGACTCTTTTGCCAGCACTTTCTCAACAGCTTAGCGTACTTTAGCAACGCTTGTGCCATTGCTTGAATTCATAATAGTCATATCATAATAATCATAATTAATGTTTGTTACAAATAAAGCTTTTTCCTAGCAGTTTTCGTTGAGGCTGAACTATAGTAAAAGCTGTCAATATTTAGATAAAAAATATGGAAGAGCGAGTGCTAAAAGAACGTTATGCCATTCAGCAATGCTTGGGGAAAAATGCGGGACGACCAACTTTGCTGGCGCGCGACTTACAAACTCAGGAGTTAGTCGTCATCAAACTCCTTACTTTTAGTGCAGATTTCCAATGGGACGATTTAAAACTATTTGAACGAGAAGCCACAACCTTACAGTCACTTTCCCATCCGGCAATTCCTCGTTACTTAGATTATTTTGAATTCCCGACACCAAAGACTAAAGGGCTTGCCCTGGTACAAAGCTATATTGAAGCGAAATCTTTGGCAGCATGGGTTGAAGCTGGACGGAATTTTAACGAAAAAGAAATAAAGCAAATCGCTAATAACTTGTTAGAAATTTTGATATATTTGCAACACCAAAGCCCGCCAGTAATTCATCGAGATATTAAGCCGAGCAATATTCTTTTAGCAGAGCGATCGCCCCTCAAACAAAAACACTCCGCCCTTAATAAAGGTGGTTGGTTGGGTGAAGTTTACTTAGTAGATTTTGGTTCAGTTCAAACCTTAGCAGCGAGACAAGGTAGCACCGTTACTGTAGTGGGAACTTACGGATATATGCCGCCCGAACAATTTGGCGGCCGCGCGGTTCCGGCTTCCGATCTTTATGGCTTGGGTGCGACGTTAATTTACTTAGTAGCGGGAGTCCATCCAGCCGAATTGCCCCAGGAGGATTTGCGCCTTAATTTTGAGCCAAAAATCGCTGTCAGTTCGGATTTTGTTGACTGGTTGCAGTGGATGACAGAACCGGATTTAAACAGCCGCTTAACCACGGCCGATCGGGCGTTACAAGCACTGGAAAAACCGGGAGAGGGGGTGCGATCGATCGTGCGAAAACCTGCCGGGAGTAAGGTTCAACTGAAGAAAGACCGGAATTGCTTGGAAATTGTGATTCCTCCTTCTTCGTCTCTCTGTAGACGTATTGCTGAATTAGGGATGGTGATGGGGCTGTGCTTTCCGTTTTTAGAAGCAGGTAAAATACTGATTGTGACTGCGTTTAGTATGGACTTGAACGCTGGATTATTCTTAATGGGGTTTACAATGGTACTGGTAGGTGTTCCTGTATTGTGCCTCATATTAATGGTTTATTTCTTTCTTAAACCTGCAGCCACTAGACTGCGAATCGATCGCAAACACATTTCTTTAACTTCCAATTGGTTGGGATTTGTGCGTTACAATCTTCTGCCCCCAAGTCCAAGGACAGCTATCTGTAAATTACGATTCATAATGAATGACACAGAATCGGGCTACGCTCGCAACAACATTCAGATTTGGGCGGGAACACAGGAATATAAATTTATTACCAACCATCTCACCGCTGCCGAGATTGATTGGATAGGGCGGGAACTCAGCGAATGGTTAGATTGGCCTATTAGTGAATAAAGTATAAATGGCAGATAAAATTAACAATCACTATTCTCAAGAGGATTGGAAAAAATGGCAAGTAAAATTTTCAAAGAACGTTATGTCATGCAGAAACAGCTAAGTAAAAATGCGGGAAGGCACACGTTGCTGGCGCGCGACTTGCACACCCAAGAGTTAGTGGCAATCAAGTTACTGATTTTTGGGGAAGATTTTCACTGGGATAACTTGAAGCTGTTTGAACGAGAAGCGCAAACTTTACAACTGCTTTCTCATCCGGCAATTCCCCGTTACCTGGATTATTTTGATGTGGATACACCAACTGGTAAAGGATTTGCCTTGGTACAAAGCTATATCCCAGCCAAATCGTTAGAGGAATGGTTAAAAAGCGGGCGAACTTTTAGCGAAGCAGAAATCAAGCAACTGGCTAAAGCATTACTGGAAATTTTGCGTTACCTTCACGGGCAACAGCCACAAGTAATTCACAGAGATATCAAGCCGAGTAATATTTTACTGGCAAATAGATCTGGCAATAGTGTCGGTGATGTTTATTTAGTTGATTTTGGTTCCGTACAGACACTAGCGGCCAGAAAAGGTAGCACGATTACTGTTGTCGGCACTTACGGATATATGCCACCCGAACAATTTGGCGGCAGGAATGTTCCCGCTTCCGATATTTACAGCTTGGGTGCGACATTAATTTATTTAGCAACAGGTAAGCTGTTCAGCATCTAAAACGCATATTGCATAGTATAATATGATGATATTTAGAAAAAGTCAATGCCTACTAAAA
>NZ_JAUBUI010000103.1:0-17907 GCF_036705385.1 Microcoleus sp. B3-A4
TTTCCTTTTCATTTATTATCAAACTTTCCTATTTTACCATAAAAATTCATATTTACATCTCAAATGGAATTGCTATATTTTAAAAGTATAAGTTGTTGTTTAAACATATATTGGACATTTATGATGGCATTTAATACAGTGATTAATAAGCGAAGTAGAGAAGTAAACAATGGCTAATTTGGATATCAAAATTAGAGAAGCAGAGCTGGCAGATTTGGAATTAATTGTGAATTTTATTTCACAAAAAAGCGAGTTTGATGGATGTAAAAATCTGTTAGAAGCAACAGCCGATAAATTGCAGCAAACGTTATTTTGCCAGCCTCCGCTAGTACGGGTTTTGTTGGCTGAAGTTTGCGGAAAAGCGGTAGGATTTGCTCTTTTTTATTCCTCCTATTCAAGTTTATTGACGCAGCCTTGCCTTTGGCTTGATGATTTATTTGTGCAAGCTCCTATGCGCGGTATGGGAGTCGGTACAGCGCTATTAAAGTATTTGGCACAAATTGCTGAGTCCACAAATTGCGGGCGTATGGAATGGACTGTTAATACTGGCAATGCGCCGGGAATTGCTTTTTATGAAAAGCAGGGAGCGCGGATTTTGGAAAATATTAGGGTTTGCCGTATTGATGGGGATGGAATTAATCTGCTTGCAGGCAAATGATTTAATAACGAACCGCGAAGGCGCGAAAAACGCGAAGAGAAGAGAAGAGAATAGGAGAGAAGAGATGTCACAAGATTTTTGGAATTCAGTGCTTTATGAGGGAAATCATGCTTTTGTTTGGCAGTACGGTGAATCGCTTTTGGAGTTACTCGCTCCGAAGGCTGGTGAACAAATTCTGGATTTGGGCTGCGGTACGGGGCAGTTAACTGAAAAGATTGCTCAAAGTGGTGCTTTTGTGCAAGGTATTGATTCATCTTTGTCGATGATTTCCACGGCAAAAGTTAACTATCCTCACATTGACTTCGCTGCCGCCGATGCAAGAAGTTTTCAAGTAGAAGAGCCGTTAGACGCTGTGTTTTCTAATGCGGTTTTGCACTGGATTAAACAGCCGGATGCTGTGATTAATTGTGTGGAAAAAGCGCTGAAGCCGGGAGGGCGTTTTGTGGCTGAGTTTGGCGGTAAGGGGAACGTGGGGGCAATCGTCGGCGCACTTTTGAGTGTTTTGTCAGAAATTGGCTGCGAGGAGCCTGAAGCGCTTAATCCTTGGTATTTTCCGAGTATTGGCGAGTATGCTGGGCTTTTGGAAAAGCAGGGATTTGATGTGGGTTATGCGGTTTTGTTCGATCGCCCGACTCCCCTAGAAGGCGGCAGCGCGGGTATGGTAAATTGGATTGAAATGTTTGCTGGCGGGTTTTTGTCGGGGTTGTCTGATGATGTGCGATCGCAGGTAATTAACTCCGTTGAAGAGCGTTTGCGATCGGCGCTGTACCGCGATGGTAATTGGAGTGCAGATTATCGCCGAATTCGGGTTGTTGCTGTCAAAAATTCCTCACGCTAAATCATAGTGATTAGTGATTTCGATCGGAGCTTGAAAGCGCTACTACACCAACTTTCATCCACTCCAAGCGGACTCAAAGAGTAAAGAATTTTACAGGACTTACGCTGCACAGTCAAATTTTACACTACCCATAGTAGTAGGGTGCGAAATACGCACCCTACTACCAGCGTTTCTGCGTAAGTCCTGTAAATATCAGGAGTTAATTGGTGGCTAACAATATGAGAAGTTTGTCAGCTCACCAGTGATTGTCCTGAACTTAGAAACCCTGAACGGAAACAATGCTGCTTTGTAGTTCATTAGGGGTTACATCCTCTACAAAACCTAAAATCGCATTAGAATTTCTGACTCTGATTAGAGTTCCTGAAGAAAGTCCGCTAATTCCGCTGACTAAAGCTGGAGGAATTAATGGTTGTAAAGCTTGCGACACATCGAACCTAAATGTTAATGTCACATTCTCTACCGGCTCCAACACTATATCATTGATCGTTAAGCCACTCGCTAATCCAATGCTATCAAAACCAGGAACAAAACCTGCGACCCCATCACTAGAATTGATATCTGTAGTGGCAGAATCTATTCCCAGAACGCATAAATTAATGCCAGACTCACAATTTAAGAAGTCTCTGCCTAAGCCGCCAACCAGAGTGTTATTCCCCTCTCCGCCGTCTAAAAAATCATTGCCTCTACCCCCAAATAAAATATCATCGCCTGCCTCTCCAAACATAAAATCAGCCTCTAGACCACCACTGAGGGAGTCATTTCCCTCGTCTCCATACAGGGCATCTCTTCCTTTTCCCCCAAATACAGAATCGTTGCCTACAAAACCTGCGAGAAAATCTTCCCCTTCATTTCCCAGGATTAACTCGCTAGCCCCTGAACCCAATACTGTATCGTCGCCATCGAGCGCCCAAGCTCCTAAAGGGAAGTTGGTTAGATCTTCAGGAAAAAGTTGAATTCCTTCCGAGGTGTTGTCGCCAATTAAGCGCACTATCCCTGACGCATCTGGTTTTAAAGCCATAGTTAAAATCCTTGTCTGTTGGTAGATTACTAACCCTACTAATTGAGCCAATATGGGCTCACAAGTTGGCACTAATTCAATTAGAACCGTATTCAATATAACTCGAAACGGTATTTTCCAAAAGCATAGCAACAGTCATCGGCCCGATTACTCCCGGCACCGGCGTGATAAATCCGGCTACTGTTTTAACAGCATTAAAGTCCATATCTGGGGCCAAACGACTCGTACCGTCTGGATTGACGACGCGGTTGATACCGACATCAATATAATAGTCAATAATTTTTACACAAGCCATAGTAGTAAGGTGCGAATTTCGCACCCTACTACTAGCGTTTCTGCGTAACTCCTGTAAATATCAGGAGTTAATTTGTGGCTAAAAAAATGATAAGTTTGTCAGATCACCACTGATTGTCCTGAACTTAGAAACCCTGGACGGAAACAATCCTACTTTGTAGTTCATTAGGCGTTACATTGTCTACAAAACCTAAAATCGCGTTAGAATTTCTGACTCTGATTAGAGTTCCTGAATAAACTCCGGTAATTCCGCCTCTGGGTTGAGTTCCTGAAGCAGATTCACTTGCGCCGGCCGGATCTGGAGGGAGTAATGGTTGTAAAGCTTGCTGCAGATCGAACGTATATGTTAATGCCACATTCTGTACCGACTCCAACACTATATCATTGACCGTTAAGTCACTCGCTAATCCAATGCGATCTAAATCAGGATCGAAACTTTCGATTATATCACTAGAATTGATATCTGTAGTGCCAGGATCTATTCCCAGAACGCATAAGTTATTGCCCAACCCACAAGTTAACAAGTCTCTGCCCAAGCCGCCAACCAGAGTGTTATCCCCCCCTGCGCCGTCTAAAACATCATTGCCTCTACCCCCAAATAAAATATCATTGCCAGCCTCTCCAAGAATAAAATCAGCATCTAGACCACCACTGAGGGAGTTATTCCCCTCCTGTCCAAACAAGGCATCTCTTCCTTTTCCCCCAAATAAAGAATCGTTGCCTGCAAAACCTGTGAGAATATCTTCCCCTTCATTTCCCAGGATTAACTCGCTAGCCCCTGAGCCATTTACTGTATCGTCGCCATCGAGGGCCCAAGCTCCTAAAGGGAAGTTGGTTAGAGCTCCAGGAAAAAGTTGAATCAATTCCGAGGTGTTGTCGCCAATTAAGCGCAATGCCCCTGATGGATCTGGTTTTAAAGCCATAGTTAAAATCTTTGTGTGTTGGTAGATTACTAACCCTACTTGAGCCAATACTGGCTCACAAGTGGGTCATAATTCAATTAGAACCGTATTCAATATAACTCGAAACGGTATTTTCCAAGAGCATTGCAACAGTCATCGGCCCGATTCCTCCCGGCACCGGCGTGATAAATTCGGCTACTGTTTTAACAGCATTAAAATCAACATCTGGGGCCCAACGACTCGTATCGTCTGGATTGAGGACGCGGTTGATACCGACATCAATATAATAGTCAATTTTTACACAACCGATAGTAGTAAGGTGCGAATTTCGCACCCTACTACTAGCGTTTCTGCGTAATTCCTGTAAATATCAGGAGTTAGTTTGTGGCTAACAATAGGAGAAGTTTGTCAGGCAACCAGTGATTGTCCTGAAATTAGAAACCCTGAACGGAAACAATCCTGCTTTGTAGTTCATTAGGCGTTACATCGTCTACAAAACCTAAAATCGCGTTAGAATTCCTGACTCTGATTAGAGTCCCTGAAACAGGTCCGCTAAATTCGCTGAGAAAAGCTGGAGGGAAGAAGGCTTGTAAAGCTTGCGGGAAATCGAACCTAACTGTTATTGTCACATTCTGTAGCGGCTCCAACACTATATCATTGACCGTTAAGTCACTCGCTAATCCAATGCGATCTAAATCAGGAGCAAAACGTGCGATTCTATCACTAGAATTGATATCTGTAGTGGCAGGATCTATTCCTAGAACGCATAAATTATTGCCCAAGTCACAATTTAATAAGTCTCTGCCCAAGCCGCCAACCAGAGTGTTATTCCCATCTCCGCCGCCTAAAAGATCATTGCCCCTCCCCCCAAATAAAATATCATCGCCAGCGTCTCCAGTAAGGAAATCAGCATCTAGACCTCCACTGAGGCAGTCATTTCCCTCATTTCCATACAGGGCATCTCTTCCTTTTCCCCCAAATAAAGAATCGTTGCCTGCCAAACCTCGGAGAATATCTTCCCCTTCATTTCCCAGGATTAACTCGCTAGCCTCTGAGCCATTTACTGTATCGTCGCCATCGAGTAACCAAGCTCCTAAAGGGAAGTTGGTTAGATCTCCAGGAAAAAGTTGAATCAATTCCGAGGTGTTGTCGCCAATTAAGCGCAATGCCCCTGACGCATCCGGTTTTAAAGCCATAGCTAAAATCTTTGTCTGTTGGTAGATTACTAACGCTACTTGAGCCAATACTGGCTCACAAGTGGGTCATAATTCAATTAGAACCGTATTCAATATAACTCGCAACGGTATTTTCCAACAGCATAGCAACAGTCATCGGCCCGATTCCTCCCGGCACCGGCGTGATAAATTCGGCTACTGTTTTAACAGCATCAAAATCAACATCTCCGGCCAAGCGACTCGTACCGTCTGGATTGACGACGCGGTTGATACCGACATCAATTACTACTGATCCGGGTTTGACCATATTAGCTGTAATCATTTCTGTGCGGCCGACTGCAGCTATTAAAATATCGGCTTGATTGGTAATCGATTCTAAGTTTTGCGATCGCGAATGAGCTACAGTAACAGTACAATCGGCTTCTAACAGCATCAGCGCCATCGGTTTACCTACCAAAATACTCCGTCCCAAAACAACGGCATTTTTTCCTTTTAAATCAATCTGGTATTCCTGCAATAACCGCATCACTCCCGCGGGAGTACAACTCCGCAAACCTTGCTCCCCGCGCACGAGACGGCCTAAATTTACAGGGTGAAGTCCGTCAGCATCTTTGTCGGGAGCAATTTGGTACAGCAGCCCAATTGCATCTAAGTGTTCTGGTAGCGGTAATTGAACTAAAATGCCATCTACTCGATCGTCCTCGTTGAGTGCACGAATTGCCTGTTCTAGTTCGGCTTGAGTGGCGTTTGCGGGGTAATGCTGGCCGAAGGAAGCTATGCCAACTTTAGCGCAGGCTCGCTCTTTATTGCGAACATAGGCTGCGCTAGCTGGGTTATCGCCCACCATCAGCACCGCAAGTCCGGGAGGACGCCCCTTTTGGGGTTGTAGGGTGCGGACTCGATCGCTCAGCTCGCTTTGAATCTTTGTCGCTAAAGCTTTGCCATCTAGTATTTGAGCAGTTTTGGCATCCATTGTAGACTCTGGGTTAGGGGCGGACGACTTTAGATTTTAGCTTAATCCCCGCCAAGGACTACACTAGAGAAATTTCTTACTTGCGATCGATTCTTTGGATTCTGTTAAAGTAAGTCGTATCTCACATCTCAAATCTCAAATCAGTTGACCAATGACTACTGCAATTAAGCAAGTTTGGGTTCAAAGATTCTGCACCGGCTCTTTATCGCTAATCCTCGCCAGCGGTTTTTTCAGTTGTGGCAATTTACCTCTGTCTCAACTTAATCTTGGTTTTAATGTGGCTAGCATTGGCGACGTTCAACAAAAGCGGCAAGTGGATGCTGAAGTTTATCTCCGGGGAAAGGTGGAAAATCGCGCTCCGTTTGTGGGGAATGCGGCTTATCAACTTGAGGATGGTACTGGCAGTATTTGGATCTTAACCACGCAAGATTTGCCCCAGCTTGGCGATGAAGTGTTGCTGAAGGGAGAAGTCCGCTACAAGAGTATTACTCTGAAGGAATTGGCAGGAAAGGATTTAGGTGAAGTTTATGTTGAGGAAATGGAACAATTAAAGCGCACTCCAGCGGCTAATAAATAAAAATACGAAGCTGCTAATTTATTTCAATAAGTAAGTCTATTTCCTACAAATCAAAGGTTTATAGTTGTGCTTGGGCGATTTGGAGCTGTTTATTTATCTTCAAAGTTCATTAACCATAATATTATGGTCTGGGCGGGTTTACCTATATTTTTGGTTAATTTTACAGATGTTGGTGAACCCGCTCCTACAGCACTTTTTTCCTTCTATTTTCTTTCTAACACATGACTAAAATTCACGTTGCGATCGCGATTTTGTACCGAGAGGGCAAGTTTCTCTGTCAGTTGCGGGACGATATTCCTCATATCAGGTATCCCGGACATTGGGCTTTGTTTGGCGGACACTTGGAACCGGGGGAAACGCCGGAAGTTGCTGTAGTGCGGGAATTATCAGAGGAAATTGGCTATGCTCCTGCAAGTGTTTCTTTTTTCTGTTGTGATGTCGAAAAAGATGTCGTGCGCCACGTTTTTCATGCACAACTTAGTGCGGATGTCAAGGATTTAGTTTTGCTTGAGGGGTGGGATATGAAGTTGTTGACACCCGAGCAGATTCGGGCTGGCAAATGCTATTCTGAGCAGTCAGGAGATGTGCGACCTTTTGGCATTGCTCACCAGCGTATTTTATTGAATTTTATTGAGTCGATTTGAAAAAATTTCCGCGCACCCTAGATGGGAGCGGTTGGAGCGGGGAGATATTCGTAAGGTGCGCCCGGTGGTACACCCTACATAGCAGGGGTTTTAAAAGTTAAGAGCGAGCCGCAATCATTCCCGTTTGGCGCGCGTAGTCAAACAGCCCTCCGGCATCTATTACAGGCCCTACTTCTCCTAAAGGTTTGAGCGAGAAAGTTCGATCGAGAGTGTGGTTGACAATTACCTCTGCTGTAAAGTTGATCGTCACTTCTTGACCGGTTACAAACAAGTCGCAGAGCCGCTCGACTGATTCGATCGGGTACAATTCGCCAGTAGCCGAGCAATTGCGAAAGAAAATGCGGGCGTAAGACAAAGCCACCACTGCTGTGACGCCGGCGGCTCCGAGAGCTATCGGAGCGTGCTCCCGCGAAGAACCGCAGCCAAAATTTTCGCCCGCTATGATAATCGGATACCGGGTTTTCTGTTCGCCGGATTCGATAAACTTACCGTAGCGATCGGGCAACCCAATCATAGCGTAACTGCCTAGTTTCTCGTACTCATCCGGCTTCGAGGGAACCAGGGTCAGGTATTCGGCCGGGATAATTTGATCTGTATCGATGTTGTCGTCTACAACAAAAATTTGACCGCTAATTACTTTACCCATAGTTTATTTCCTGTTAGCCTCGCTCGATGCTGTGGTGATAATTTTAAGTGGATCGGTATGCAAGATTTGCATCTGTTCATTTTAACCTGGCAGTGTCAGTGATAACCTGTATGAGTAAAAATTAGATCCGAGACTTTGGGTTAACAATTAACAGATTGCTAAGCGTCAAGATAGTTTTATGGCAAATCCAATAGATGACATTGCTCGACAAGCTCGCGAGGGCTCGGTTGCATCGATTATTCAAATCCTTAATGACGAACTGGCACAGATAGGGGTCAGGGCCCGAGCTGTGTTTACAGATGGGGTGCTGCAACTGCTGTGCGAAGCTGCAACCCCCCAACTCCTCGAAGAGTCTAGTTTGGTCGATCGAGTCCGAGAAATTTTGGAACGCATTTCGCCCCACAATATTCGCCGAGTCAACATCAACAGCCGGCTTGTCCGAGAACACCAACTGCTGTGGCTCGAAGAAATTAGCCGCGATCCCGATAATCAACTGTTGTGGTCTCAAGAAATTAAACTCAGAAAGCCGAATTTGTTCAAGCGTTTAGCTCTGAGCAACCATCACGAACGCCAAGCTCTCGCAGGGAAGCGGGCTTTGCCGAGAATGGCTGCACCTCGCTCGATTCACGAACCCCGACAATTTCAGCGCGGTATTGTCGGCGGCATCAGCTTGACGGTGCTGTTGCTCGCCGCAGCGGCAGCCATCTACAAAGGACTCAATTCCCAAGTGCCAAACAGCACACAAGCCACCACCCAAGCAGTGGCAACTGCCCCTCCCTCGGAGGCAAAACCTGCTTTGAAAATTTCTAAGGAGACTGTTAATTCTGCTGTTGACTCTTTTGCCCAAGCAGTGCGAGTAGCCGAACAAGCAGCCATCGAGGGCAAAACCGCTCAATCTCGCGAGGATTGGTTAGTCGTAGCTGCTAAGTGGCAGCAAGCTTCGGATTTGATGGCCGCCGTGCCCTCCAAGCATCCCCGCTACACAATGGCTCTGAACCGGACTGCACTTTACCGCCAAAATAGCGATAAAGCCCAACAGGAAGCACAAAATAAGTAAGCAGGGAAGTGGGATAAATTTAACCATAGACTTGGCTGCACGGCTCTAGGTGTTGTGAAAAATGAGTTTTTGAGCAAAAACTCGAAAACTCTCAACTATGTTATGATTGATAATTTTTTGAATGGGAATTTTTGCGATCGCTGTCACTCGATCGGCGGATTTGTATCAAAATAAAAATTTGTTAAGATCGCAAACTTAAATAGGAAACATCACAGAGTGAGGAGAAGGGTGTCACTAAGCGGTCTCTAGAAAAGCTTCATACTATACAATAACAGTCAAAATTAGCGGGAATGGATTGATAATCATCCGGTAAAGGATGGTAAAGTTCATCCCGTACAGATCGAAGGGTAGAAAACGAGAAAATAGAACTCTGTCAGCTCGGGGTATATTTTCAGATATCTAGTGACCCGCCGACAGGCTGCACAAACACAGAAAGCAGGGTCATAACAGTCAAGCCGACAGTTATGGAAAGGTTATATATTTGTTGCAGCGGGAGCCGGCTCAAACATCTTAGAATAAAGGCTTGGTTGCCATGATCGATTGCCAGGGAAATCAAGACTTTAGTCCGATCGACCGATCGCCGTCCGAGTCTTGCACTTTGCATTTACCGCAAATCCCAGAACCACTATCAATCCCAAAATTTCTGGATCGTCTTATGCAGTTCCAGGTCGATCCTGCCCTTCTCGGGCGACAAATTTGCCAAATTCTCGCGACCAGCTTTGATGGAGAAATCCTGCTGCAGCAAATAGCCACTACTTTGGGGGTTGCGTGGGGGGCAGAGTTCTGTTCTGTTGCTGCTGTGCTTGACCAGAAAGTAGTAAATCCAAATGCTTGCTGGCAAAATATGAGCGATCTCCCCTATTTTGCCGGTGTTGGGGATTCCACTGAAACACCGGAACACCCGCAAACCCCAAGATTACAACCGCCTAGCATCTCACTCGAACATCCCGCTTGGGCAAACGTCCTAGCAGACGGCGAGATAGTGGCGATATCAGACTATCTTGATAGTCCGGCAGCTTCATCGCCCAATTCTCCTGTGACTGCGCTGCCTTTTCGGGCAATTTTGGCAGGACCTGCGCGATTTGGAGGGGCTGTAAATGGCATGGTGATTGTTGGTAAGTCGCAACCTCACGAGTGGTCGGTAGCAGATCGGCAGCGCCTTGAAGCAGCATCAGAGGCGATCGGCATCGCGATTTCTCACATTCAAAAAACTCAAGAAATTGCCAACTTAAACCAACAGTTACAGCGACAGGCTAAATACAAAAATCTACTCATGTCAGTTGCTGCATCGATCGACACAAATTCAGAAGTCGATCGAATATTGCAGCAAGTTGTTGAAAATACCGTCGATACCCTGGAAGTAGATAGAGGTCAAATCCTGCTCTTGAAATATACAGATCCTCTATTTACAACTCCCTCCCCCAATCAAACTCCCAAAGCAAAAGTAGAATTAGTTTGCGAATCTCTTGTAAAAAAAGCTCCAAACAAACAGGCAATAACACAAAGCGCGGCCGGAAAAAAAAGCTCAACCTCCAAAACAAAAAACAAGAATAAAACTGCTAATTCCCAATCCCAAATCCCCAACTTAAAACCAAATGACTCTCCTGCTTTTTGGCTGTCAGAATCTAATTTGTGCCGCCAAGCATTCCACAGCGCACCCAAACCCCTCGCCCTAGCTGACGCAGGCGCATTAATAGGCAAAGAACAAGAAGCAGCCACAGAAATTTTGAAACTCCAAGGCATTCGCGGCTTGCTGCTGGTTCCCCTAACGGGCCGTAGCTGCCAGGAAACAGTTTTGGGTTTCTTGGTTTTGCAGCACTCCGAGCCGCGCACTTGGAACCCGGAAGAATTAGAAGTTCTGGAATCAGTCAGCGCTCAAGCGAGCAAGATGATTATCCAAACTCAAACGCTTAAGGAATTGCAAACCGCAGTCTTAGACAGAACATCTCAGTTGCAGCAAAGTCTAGACGTGCAGGGGAAACTGTACGAACAATCTGCCAATCAGCTAGAGCAAATGCGGAAATTGAAGCTGATTAAAGACGAGTTTCTCAGCACTCTGAGTCACGAGTTGCGTACCCCTTTAACAATCATGAAGCTGGCGATTCTGATGCTCAAACAAGCTGAACTGCCGTCAGCGAATCGGACTAAGTATCTCGACATTCTAGAACAGCAGTGTTCTAAGGAAACTGCTCTGGTTAACGATTTGCTGGCCCTCAAGCAGTTTGAGCCTCAGCAAGTCCCGATTTCTATAATCAAAATCGATCTCAACCGTTTACTTCAAGATTTAGTTAGGGATTTTGAAAAACAGTGGGCGGATAAGCAATTGACTCTGAAGGTGGAGTTGCCCAAGTTGACCCCTTGCTGGGAAACCGACCCGGACATTCTCAATCGGGTAATCCTGGAACTGCTGACGAATGCTGGAAAATACTCTGCTTCTGGAACGGCGGTAGTTTTGGAGGCGTCTGAGGCAGCCGGCTATATTGTCCTGACCATTTCTAATTTCGGGCGCGGCATTTCGGCGGCTGATTTGCCCCACATCTTTGACAAGTTCCGCCGCGGCACTGGCATTACTGACCAAGCTATCGCCGGTACGGGTTTGGGTCTGGCTCTGGTAAAGTCTTTAGTGCAGCACTTGAATGGTACTATTGATGTATCTAGCTGTCCGGCAGAAAGTTCAGAAGCTGACAATTTGTGGCGCACATCTTTTACTCTGACTCTGCCGCAATTTCCAGCGGAACTCTCTAATGTAGAAGAATAGTTCGGTTGAGAAGCTGCTGGGAATTGGCAGCGAACAGGCGAAACTAGAAGACTTGTCAGAAGAGGGAGATTTGGAAATGTCGTAAACGCTACCAAGTCCTCTGTTTTGAATTGTTGGTCTGGTTGCCGTCTAAATTGCCGGTTCTCAATTGCTGATTTTCCCGAGGACTTATATTATGTCTGGTTATTGACCTGTAATTAGCGCGTGTTTGTAGTGAGTACGACTGTCCTCTATTTATGAATTAATCAGGACTTGCATTACTTACTAGGAACTTAATTATAATTGTATAGTCGGAGATGATATTACGCAGTATAGACCAAAGAAACTGAGTTTTTTAACTGTTTCAAAGGCCTGCAACCCGTCTTTTCGTACAAGCCGGTTTCTGCGTCCTGGATTGTCCCATAAAAATTGTCACGGTGCATGGAATTCGATAGCCAATATTATGCTCACAAAAGCTGCACCTAAAACCCTGCGTTGGCAACGTTCTAAATATTCGCCACTGGCACGGCAAATAGACATTTTTGCAGCGGCGGGAAAGTTTATGTTTTTTTTGTGGTGGGACGCACTGCTGCAAAATAATTCGCCTCACACTAGAAGAATTCGCGCTCATTGGTTGGTCAATACTTTGCTGAATTTAGGCCCGACTTTTATTAAAATCGGGCAGTCTCTCTCGACTCGGGCAGATTT
The DNA here is from genome assembly GCF_036705385.1 of Microcoleus sp. B3-A4. Taxonomy (NCBI): domain Bacteria; kingdom Bacillati; phylum Cyanobacteriota; class Cyanophyceae; order Oscillatoriales; family Microcoleaceae; genus Microcoleus; species Microcoleus sp. B3-A4. Next base: position 12,228 of record NZ_JAUBUI010000103.1, read on the forward strand.
GCTGCCGCTTGAGTATGTCAAGGAACTCGAACAGTTGCAGGATCGCGTTCCTCAGTTTAGTTCCGAAGAGGCGATCGCTCTTGTAGAATCAGAGTTAGGCAAGGATATTTATGCTTTGTACCGCGATTTTGACCCGTCGCCGATCGCTGCTGCGAGTTTGGGACAGGTACACAAAGCGAGGCTGCACACCGGGGAAGATGTGATTGTGAAGGTGCAGCGTCCGGGTTTGGAAAGTTTATTTGATTTGGATGTGAAGGCGGTGCGCCAAGTGATGCGTTTTTGCGATCGCTATTTGCCTGGGACGCGCAAATATGACCTGGAATCTATTTATCACGAGTTTTTTAAGATTTTATATCAAGAAATTGACTACGTGCAAGAAGGTAAAAATTCCGATCGCTTTAGCCATAATTTTCGAGAATATCCTCAGGTTATTGTCCCGAAAGTCTACTGGCAATACACGACTAAAAAAGTGCTGACTCTAGAATACGCACCAGGCATTAAGGTGGACGACCGCATTAGTTTAGAGGCGATTGGAGTCGATATTGTGAAGCTCAATCAACTCGGAATTTGCTGTTATTTAAAACAGTTGTTAATAGACGGTTTTTTTCAAGCTGACCCGCATCCGGGAAATTTGGCTGTGACAGAAGATGGTAGCTTAATTTTTTACGATTTTGGGATGATGGCTGAGATAAAGTCTCTGGCTAAAGACCAAATGGTCAAGACTTTTTTTGCTGTGATGAGAAAGGATACTGACGAGGTACTCAATACTTTAATTTCGATCGGCTTAGTTGAGCCGATGCCGGATATGATGCCGGTACGCCGGCTGATTGCTTTTCTGTTGGATAAGTTTATTGATAAGCCGATCGACCTTCAAGCTTTTAATGAAATTAAGAACGAACTTTACATCATGTTCGAGCAGCAACCGTTTCGCTTGCCCGCAGAAATGATGTTTATTGTCAAATCCGTGACGACTCTCGACGGCATAGCTAGAACTCTCGACCCTAACTACAATTTCATAGCCTCAGCTCAGCCTTTTGTCAAGAGTATTGCGGTGAGCAAGGGGCGGGGAAATGCGATTGGAGAATTGGCAAGGCAAGCGCGAAGTTTTATTACATATAAGTTACGGCAGCCGAGCAAATCGCAAGTTTTTATCAAGCGTTTGGAGCAGCGAATTGAAGAGGGCGAACTGCAAATTAGAGTGCGAAACATCGAGAGCGAAAGAGCCTTAAAACGCATTAATTTAGCCCTGAAAACTCTAATTTTTGCTTGTCTGACTGGTTTTGTGTTTTTGTCGGGTGCAGTGCTGCTAGTGGGCGGATATCAAACGGGGGCGATCGCAGCTTTTGCGGTTTCGGGATTCGGTGGCTTGTTTGTGTTGCGCTCGTTGTTAGACTTGTTGGTTAAGGAAAAGCTCGATCGAATGGTCGATCGATAAATATACTGGGTAATTGGGAATTGCGATCGTAGTCAGGACTTTAGCCCTCATTAAAAAGACTAATGCTGACTCATTTCTCCTGCATTTGTAGGTTATTTAATGCTGCCCAACGCTCATATTCCGATTCTTGGGCCACTAACTCTGCTTCTATCTCTGCTCAATTTTCGTGATAATCAGTGCAGGCTAAACCTGCGCTAAGCAGAGACGTTATACTCATCAATAAAATACCAAAGAGCTGCCTCTAATATAGGAGAGTATTTTAAAGTGGTATTTTTTTGATTACGACCATATATTCTTTGTATCAGACTATTATTAAATGTTTCTATATAGTTAGTCCGACCACTATCCTTCCCTACTGCTATACAGCACTTCCGGATGTTATGAGGTACAATAGAATTGACTAAAAATAATATACCAATGAAAGCATACTCAGTAGATTTGCGCTCCAAAATAGTAGCAGCCCATATCGAGCAGAAGCTGTCGAGCAGAAAAACAGCAGAAATATTTGCCTGCAGTAAAAGCTTAGTTCAAAAACTTGTCAAGCAACAAAAAATCGAGGGGAATTTACAGCCTAAACGCAGGGGTAAACCCAGATTCAGTTATTTGAATAATGCCTCAAAAGAGTTAAAAGAAATAGTTGCAGCACATCCTGATGCAACCTTGGTAGAATTGTGTGAGTTATTCGCCCAAAATACCGGAAATTGGGTAGGCCGAACAGCCATGTGTAGCGCCTTACAGAAGTTGGGATTAAATCGTAAAAAAAAAACAGTCAGGAGTAGCCAAGCAGGCACAGAAAGAGTCATGAAGTTAAGGTTAGACTATTGGGAAAAAGTCAAGGATATCGAGCCAAAAAATCTAGTCTTTTTAGATGAGACTGGAGTATTGCTAGGTTTAACCAGAACTCATGCACGTTCCCAACGAGGAACTAGAGCCTATGCGGTAAAACCTTTTTATAGAGGAAAGAAAGTCTCAGTAATTGGTGCAATTAGTTTCCAGCGAGTAGTGGCATTAATGACCATGGACAACTCGATGGATAGCCGAGCATTTGAGGTGTTTATCGCTCAATGTTTAGTGCCACAATTGTGGTCGGGAGCAGTAGTAGTGATGGATAACTTACCAGCGCATAAAGTAGATTCAATTAAGCCTATGATTGAAGCGGTGGGTGCTTCTATCTTGTGTTTGTCCCCATACTCTCCTGATTTTAATCCAATTGAATTATGGTGGTCGCAACTCAAATCTTTATTGATCCAGTTTTCACCAACCAGCACTAAAATGGTTGACACCATAATTGCTGTGGCTCTTGACTTAATTAATCCGAAACATCTTAAAAACTGGTTTACTAATTGCTGCTACTGTACCTCATAACATCCGGAAGTGCTGTATCTTGTTAAACAGGAGAATTGGTGATTTTTTGAGCCAGCAAGTTTTTAATCTCGTGAGGCTCACTCTTGATGAGAGAAAAAGGAGATTCCTTTTTTGGCACACTATATATAGTGGCCCTGCGTAAGTCCTGTAAAAGCTAAAGTCCTCTTAGATATGACTCAAGAATTCATTAGACCTCTTGCGAAAGTCTCAGGCGATATCTAATTTAGTCTTTAAAGAAAGTTCATAATTATAAATACCAGCGATCAAATTAAATCTTAATCCGAAGCGCCTTCTTCGATTCCGATATCTGGATGAAAGTATTCTAAATATATTTAAACTTCGATGTATATTTTCAATAATAATAATTCTTTCTTTTGCCAGTTGGCGATTTCAAACTTTTTCTGCTTGAGTCAGTTCTTTATTCTTGGTTTTTTTGAGAGGGGTTCTACTATTATTATGAATTTTTTTGATTCCTTGATAACCTTTATCACCTAAAAGTTCAAGTTCTTTATTCATCCCCATCTTGCTTTTTTTAAACAAACTAAAATCATGCGTTTTTCCGTTACTAAAAGCTGTACATATTATTTCGGTACTTTTTGTGTTGGCTAAAACTTGCGATTTTATTGTATGATATTTTTGCTTGCCACTATAATATTTCTTTTGCTTTTTTTTGGGACGCTCTATTTCATGCTCTGACACATCCACCGCTACAGTTTCTATCTCATTTTGACTTTGATAAAGATTTTTTTTCCAGGTAATTTAAATAAACCTGAATTTATTAAAGCTTTCTCAGTTCTAATTACAATTCGATAAGCATTTGATTCATTAATACCCCATTTAATTCCCAGATGAAAAAAAGTAGGATCTTCTCGCAAATAGGATAATGTCATTAAGATTTGGTCTTCTACGCACAATTTACTTGGTCTGACTGATTTTTTTTGAAAAACTTTTTCTGCTTTGACTATTTTTACCATCTCTTTGAATGTCTCTTGATGTAGTCCACAGTACCGTTTAAAGTCGGCGGGGTTTAACTTTTGTACCAGGGTAAGCTCATCTAATTTGGTATAAATTGTACTTGACAAAACCAACAAAATATACAGGTTAGCCCGCTCGTCAGTAACGGTTCTATAATGCCTCAAAAGCTAAGGACTGAAGAATAAATAACTTGATGGATTGTCGGATATAATCAAAAATAGCGCCCTGATTGCTATTTTCTCTAAAATTGATAGAAACTCGCCAGGGATTTTTCTCTTCTACCACTTTATCTGACCTTTAAACCTATGTTTTATTCTAGTTCAATTGAGTCGGAAATAAAAAAACTTTATAACTCTTTATCAGAAAAGGATAAAAGAAGGTATGCAGCGATCGAGGCACAAAAATTGGGATGGGGTGGAATTAGCTATATAATGAAACTTTGCGGATGCAGTCGAAATACTATTGTCCAGGGAATTAAAGATTTAGAAACACTGAATGAAACGACTATTAATAATTTAAGGGTCAGAAAAAAAGGAGGAGGAAGAAAAAGTATTTTAGCTACCCGGAGGGGTATTGATGAAGCCTTTTTAGAAGTCTTAAAGTTCCAGACAGCGGGAGACCCAATGAATGAGCTAATTAAATGGACTAATTTGACGCATAAAGAAATAGCTGTAGGACTGAAAAACGCCGGATTTTGTGTGAGTCTTCCTCTAGTAGGAAAACTCCTAAAAAAACATGGATATGTGAAGCGAAAAGCACAAAAAAAACAGACGACAGGAATTAATAAAAATCGTAATGCTCAATTTGAAAATATTGCTAGACTCGATACAGAGTATAGAGAGGCAGGTAATCCAATTATTAGTTTTGATACAAAAAAAAAGAAGTTTTAGGGAATTTATATCGTCCGGGAACTCTCTATACAACCGAGCCTGTCACTACTTTCGATCATGATTTTTGGAGCTTAGGTCACGGAAAAGTAATTCCACCTGGGATTTATGATGCTCAAGAAAATCGAGGATATATAACATTAGGCAACAGTAAAGATACAAGTGAATTTGCTTGTGAATCTCTGAAAAATTGGTGGAATAATTATGGAAAATTTCTCTACCCGAATGCCACTTCAATTTTAGCAAAGTGTGATGGTGGAGGTAGTAACAATGCTAATCATTATATTTTTAAAGAAGATTTACAAAAGTTAGTTAATGAAATCGGAATTGAGATAAGAATTGCCCATTACCCTCCTTATACATCTAAATATAATCCCATCGAACATCGACTCTTTCCTCATGTTACTAGAGCTGGTCAAGGAGTAATTTTTACCAATATAGAATTAGTCAAATACCTGGTAGAAAAAACTCACACTAAAACCGGGCTATCTGTAGTTGCAAATGTGCTTGATAAAGTCTATAAAATTGGTCGAAAGGTAGCTGATAACTTTAAAAAAACTATGCAAATTACTTTTGATGAATACTTGCCAAAATGGAACTATAGAGCCGTACCTCAAACTCAGTAATTCATCAAGTTATTTATTTTTTATTCCTAAGTCATGCCAAATCCCCCCATTCCCAGGATGGTGTCAATGCGGAGAGGGCGAGTTCTCAGAATTTGTCCGGGTGTCCACAGCATGGCAGGTTGTTTAAATTCTATTTAGTTGCTAATTATGATAAACTGTCTCCCCTTTAAAAAGCAATGAAAAGGAAGCATTCTCAGGATTTACGCACTCCGATTAAAGAAATCGGGTTTTTAGAGAATCTCTCGGTGACAGTGCGTCTGAGCGTAAAAACCCGGTTTCTGGACTAAATTCCTTACTACAAACAAAAATATGTTTGGGAGCATCCCAGTTTTGCAGCCAGTATAAATACTCAAAGACTTAGCAGGCAAGTTGATGGCAGAATAGAAAGCAAA